>NC_017944.1:300000-504705 GCF_000306765.2 Haloferax mediterranei ATCC 33500 | reverse complement strand
TGTGGGCTGATTCATCGATACCAGACCTGAAATGACTTCTCTGTGGCCATCCTACGGAACCCAACACTGGGGTCGGCCTCAGTGAGTGGGAGTGGATAAACCCAAACAGGCTTCGAGCGAGACGTGGGAAACTACCTTATCTCCACGAGAGAGCTTGTGCGGTTCGCAGAGCATGTGTCCTATCGTACGAACAGGTAATAGTCTAAAACTACGAAACGGGGAGCACATTGATTGCTGACTACCTGTCGGTCTCGTCGGCTGAGCAGTTTGTCATTGATATTGTCGTTTGTCATTATTTAATATGGGATACATCGAATAGACAGGTACTCGATAGCACTGTACTCGGGGAAATCTGTACACAGAGACGTCTCGTACAAAGCTTCGAGCAATCAGACTGCTACGGGACCCTGAGTACGTGGATATCGGGTGAGGATTACCATGGTAAACGCGACTGCAACTCCAAGCGATCAGTTACTCACACAGCAGAACTGCGCGATAACACTCATCGACCACCAACCCGAGATGGTACTCGGCGTCAATACCATCGAAACCGGTGCCCTCCGAAACAACGTTGCTGGTCTCGCAAAGACGGCCGAGGCGTACGATATTCCGGTCGTCCTTTCGAGCATCACCAAAGAGTACAATGGACCGCTCTTCGATGAGATACGGGAGACGTTCCCGAACGAGGAGGTGATTGACCGGACAACGATGAATTCGTGGGAGGACGAAGCGTACGTCGAAGCAGTCGAGGCAACCGGACGTGACCGACTGGTCATGGCTGGCCTCTGGACGGAAGTGTGCGTCTGTTTCGCCGCCCTTTCGGCCATGGAGGCAGGATACGACGTCTATGTCGTGGCCGACGCCTGTGGCGGGCGGACGACCGCAGATCACGAATATTCGATGCAACGAATGGTCGAGGCGGGTGTAACGCCAGTTACGTGGGCACAGGTACTCTACGAACTACAGCGTGACTGGGCAGCAGATGGTGCCGAAGATGCCCACCAGATCTCGATAGACCATGCCGGTGACTTCGGAATGGCTGTCGAGTTCGCGGACTTCCAGACTAAATAGAGTGGTCAGAAAATTAGAATATTTGGGCTCACTCCCTCCGAATCGTCTGACGGGATTCAGAGTGTGTTGTTTCAAAACCCGTAAGGACGGCACATAGAGCCTCTTATTTGACAGTCGTATTACGACTACCAGGTGAAGACGATGCAACCTAATTGTTTGTATGTTACTTGACATTTTATGTGCATCGGCCTGTAACTACTATTTGCAATGGCACCAACCGATACCGACGACAAATCGAGTCCGTTCTTTGACGAGGACGACGCTGCACTGCTCCTGATCGACCACCAGACTGGGCTGCTGCAGGGCGTCGAGAATCAGGATACGGTTTCGCTCCGCAACAACGTTCTCGCGCTCGCCGAGGTCGCAAAGCTGTACGACCTTCCGGTCGTGCTCACTACCAGCCGCGCCGAGGGTCCGAACGGTCCGCTCCTCCCCAAGCTGAACGAGATGTTCCCGGAAGTCGAGGTAATCGACCGCTCACTCGTCAACGCATGGGATGACCCAGCGTTCGTCGAGGCCGTCGAGGCGACGGGTCGGTCGAACTTGATCATGGCCGGTATTCTCACCGAAGTCTGCGTGGCGTTCCCGGCAATTAGCGCGGCTCAAGAAGGATACAACGTCCAAGCGGTGCTCGACGCGTCGGGCTCGCTCAACGACCGAGCTGAGCAGGCAGCTATGTCCCGGATGGAACAGGCTGGCGTCGACTTGACCTCGTGGTTCACCGTCTCCTCCGAGATGCTGAAAGACTGGACGAAGGAAGTCGCTCCCGAACAAGCGGCACACTTCAGTGAACGGACCGGGTTCTACGAACTCGTGTTAGAGAGCTTCAACGCAAGCAGCGCAGAATAATACTCGGAGAGACGGGCTCAGTACCCACGACCCGTGTCGTGGATGCTCGCCTCGGCTCTCTGTAAGATACTCCCCCACAAAGCAGCGATTAGTCGGTCGGGTTTGCATCAGCGGCCGACTCCCCTGCCCATTCCCTCGTCCAGTTCTCCAGTTCGTCGAACACGGGACAGAGCGATTCACCCTTTGTAGTGAGACTATAGTACGTTGCGACGGGCGCATCTTCTTCGAGACGGCGATTGACGTATCCTAACTCTTGGAGGTCGTCCAAGACGCGTGAGAGCGTCCGACTCGACGCTCCGGTCGAGCGCTTGAGCTCGTTAAATCGCTTCTCGCTGTGTTGGAGATCGTAGAGTACAAGCAGTCTCCACTGTGATCCGAGTTGGCTGATCGAATCGATTACTTGGCATTCTTCTTCACTCAGAATGTCCTTTTCTTCCGAATCGTCTTTTGGTACCGACATCGCTGTCACCTGGTGGTATCTTTGTCCGCGAGTGTTTATAGTGGTTCGGGTACGAACTAAGTAACATAGTGAAACCATGACTGATAACCAATCCACATCCACTGACCCACCCGTGACCGCCGACCTGCCGGAGAGTGCATTCCACGTGACCGGCACGGACCATATCTCAATCATCGGGAGCAATATCGAGGACACGATTACGTTCTATCGGGACGTCCTCGGAATGCCGCTCGTCCTCAAACAGCCCAACCTCGACGCACCGAATATTACCCACCTGTTCTTCGATACCGGTGACGGACGCATGCTCACGTTCTTCGTCAAGGAAGGCCGTGAGTCGAACACCGGTCGATTGCGAACACCAATTGGCGGTGTCCACCACATTGCCTTCCGGTACGAGCCCGAACGCCTCGAAGAGATTCGTGCTGGTCTCGAAGAACACGGCCACCACTACAACGAGTTCGACCGGGGAATCTTCCACTCGCTGTATACGACCGACCACAACGGGCTCGTCATCGAACTTGCAACGGACAAATTCGAGATTCCCGACGACCGACGCGGTGAGGTGCTTGCACTCGCCCAGCAGAAACGCCTCCAAGCCGGTGCATCGTTCGCCAAGGCAGAACACCTCGAAGCTGCACTCGAGGAACTCGCCCTTCCAGTCGAACGGAAATCGCTCCCCGATGTGCAGTCTGGTGCAGGTGGACTGGACTAAGCCCACCTGCAACCAGCGCAGAGCCGATTCGCTTTCCAACCTACTCAACGAACCACCACACATGCTCACAGACACGCCCGGCATCCACCACATCACAGGTATTGTTCGCGACGCTCAGACGAACGTCAACTTCTACACAGACGTGCTTGGTCTGCGTCTCATCAAGCAAACGGTGAACTTCAACGAGAAGTTTACGCGTCACCTCTTCTACGGTGACGAAACCGGCTCCCCCGGCACTGGATTGACGTTCTTTCCGTACCCCGCGGAGAACGACGGCAGGATCGGAAAACCGCAGATTAGTACCGCCGCACTGGTGATCCCACCGAACTCGGTGTCCTACTGGCGAGACCGCCTCGTCGAACACGACGTCGCCGTCACGGGACCGACCGAACGATTCGACGAGACGGTACTTCGGGTTTCCGACCCGGACGGCACGAAACTCGAACTCGTCACCGGCGACTCGTCTGTGACTCCGTGGGCAGACGGACCGGTTCCAACTCAGCATGCAATTCGCGGCATCTTCGGTGTGACACTGCTCTCGACGAACATCTTCGTCACCGCGAGCGTGCTGGAGACGTTGGGCTTCGAACTCCTCGAACAGGCGGGCGACCGGGTTCGGTATCGGGCACCGGGTGACCGTGCGACCGTCATCGACCTCCTCGACCGGGACGTCGAGTTCGGTCGTGAGGGCGCAGGATCGATTCACCACGTCGCTGTGCGCGTCCCGGAGAAAGAACAGCTCTACGAGTGGCACGACCTCTTTCGGGAGCGCGAGTACGACGTGTCGCGGGTGAAAGACCGACACTTCTTCCACTCGCTGTACGTCCGCGAGCCCGGTGGTATCTTGTTCGAACTCGCAACGGAACAGCCGGGACTCACAGCTGACGCCGACCTCGACACGCTCGGACAGTCGCTGTTTCTCCCCCCGTGGCTCGAGGAAGACCGCGAGATGATCGAGGGTCAACTGCAGCCACTCGAACTCCCTTCTGCGCCGGAGACGAACTAATGGGGCGGAACACAGATTCGACTGGTTCGGAAGCGAACCCACATGAAGAACAGCCAATTGAGACAGCCGGTGCCCCGCCGCAGGCGGCTGAAGCAGCCGTCATTCTACTCCACGGTCGCGGGTCGACTGCGCAGAGCATCCTCACGCTCATCGATGAGTTTCTTCATCACGGCGTGATGTATCTCGCTCCGCAAGCGGCCCACAAGACGTGGTATCCCCGCTCAGGTTATGCCCCAATCGAAGACAACGAACCGTGGTTCTCGTCGGGTCTCGCCCGCATCTCGACTGTGCTCGAGAAAGCTGCTGCGGCCGACATTCCCCCCGAACGGACGCTCCTGCTCGGATTTTCGCAAGGTGGGTGTCTCGCGAGCGAGTTCGTCGCACGAAATCCCCGTCGCTACGGCGGACTCGTGGTGTTATCGGGCAGCCTGCTCGGTCCAGACACCAGACAGGACTACGATGGCTTCATCGACGGAACACCTGTTTTCCTCGGGTGTAGTTCCGATGATCCGTACGTCGCCGCTGACCGTATTCACGAATCTGCGCGCGTGTTCGAACAGCTCGGTGGGGACGTACGCAGTCGACTCTACGATGACCTGGGGCACGCAATCAACGACGACGAAATTCAGCTGATCAATACGTTCATCGAACGACTCGTCTAAGCCGCCGCGTTTGTAGACGTTCAGACCTCTCCGTGCACAGACACAGCAGCACTGCTTATCAGTACAATCGCTTCGCCGACCGAACACGCTTCTGTGTTCTGCTTTTCGACCGATTCTTCGACTGTCCTGTTGTTCGACTATCGTCTCAGACCATCTATATCTCGGTGACATCGATGCCATCTACTATCACTAATGTCGCCAAACATACAAATAGGTTCCAAAACGAACTGGGTAACGTAATGAAACTGCCAATGCAGAACGATGCTGTGGCTGCTGTATCGACTATCGATTCCCTCGCGGACCGTTCGGAGGTGTTGGCCTAATGGTCCTCTCCGGACTCGAAGGGATTGCCCTGCTACTCGCGCGTATCCTCTTCGGCGGTGTGCTCGCCTTTACGGGGCTGAATCACTTCATGCAGACCGAACAGATGGCTGGATACGCCCAGCACAAGGGGCTGCCTGCACCGACGCTCTCAGTGCTCGGTTCAGGTGCGCTGCTCGTTCTCGGCGGGCTAAGCATCATCACCGGTGTTCTTCCCGTCGTGGGTGCACTGGTACTCGCGGGATTCCTCGTCGTGTCTGCCCTCACGATGCACGACTTCTGGGCCGTCCCCGAGGACCAACAACAAACCGAGATGACGCAGTTCCTGAAGAACATCGCGTTAGCAGGTGGTGCCCTCGCGATTTCCGTACTCGGCTCCACTCCGTGGGCGCTCAGTCTCGGTATCCGTCTGTTCTAGCGCCGGGCAACCGGATTGTTGACACGTTCCGGTACTCCCTCCGAAACCTGACAGTAAAATCACATACGCGCAACGACGACCTAACGAGGGACGTCGGTTGACACTTTTGACGAGAAGTGTCTGACTTTTGTGCGGAAAACCATCCGAGTCTTCCGCTCTGCTCGTCGCCTTACCTTAGACGTCTTCCTTACGTAATCTAAGATACGTCGCCAATAACCCAACACAACAGTTGCGATAACGCAACTCAACGGCTAAGCACCCGCAGTGACACTCCCCTGTATGCGCGAATTCGTCATTAACCTCCGTATACTAAATTAATTGAAAGAAAACAGTTGTGTACTGCTACGTTCAAGTCGGAGTCAAATGTCTCACCCCCACGAAATCGCTCCTGAGGCCCCGTGTGTCGAGCAACTATTGCGACTCCCGAAATCGAGACTTGAACTGCTTCAGGAGTGGGCGATTGACGGGACCGGGGTTGCAGCCTCGGCCCGAGTGCGAGACTCCGATGGGCGCATCGCACTCGTTAAGACTAGCTGGACAGACGGCTGGTTCTTACCCGGAGGTGCTGTCGAACCGAACGAAATCCCAGCCGAAGCCGCTCGACGAGAGGTTCGCGAAGAAACGGGACTGGACGCCACTATTGGGTCCCCACTCGTAGTTCTTGACCAGCGCTATCTCTCTGAGAATGGCGACAAAGAATGGTTCTCGGCATTATACGTGGTATATGCGGCAGCAGCTGAGGGTGAGATACCCGATGTTTCCCAGTTAGGAGTTACCGATGACGAAATCTTAGCGGCACGATGGTTCGATACCCTTCCGGAGGAGTTCCACGACGGAGAACTTCTCCGACCATACCTGTAAACTACTACTTTGGACCGTCTCCATTCAAATATCAGCATTTAGACGTGAAATACATCGGAATTAATGGTCTGATTCGTGAGGGTTCAACACCACATCATACTGGCTGGCGTGCTCGGTGTACTCGATGAATCGTGGAGCGTCCGGGTCGAAGGGACGCTGTAGCGACTTGAAGGCCTTCTTTTTGTCCCAGGACTGCAGACCGCCGATGGCCGAGCGGTCTTCCAGGTCGTGGTAGTCCAGGTCGGGTTCGGTCAACTCCCAGGCTTTCAGTCCCTGTTCAGTGCGAATGATGACGCTCGAGTACTCGTCGCTGGAACCGACCGAGCCAACTGTCAGGTCGGCACAGTAGCCGGTGAAGTCCGCACACTCGTCACAGCCTTTCAACGCCGCGCCGTGGAACGCTTCGATGTCCTCTTGGAGAATCATCTCGCCGTCGCGGTCATAGACCATCATGTCTCCGTTGAGGACGTCCATTTTGCCGATCTCCTCGGGAGCAATTCCGCGCTTCGCTTCGAGTTGCTCGCCGATGAGGCGCTCGTAGTTGAAGTTCTTCGTACACATCAGCGCAATCGTGTAATCGATTGCCCTGATACCCTCCTCCTGGCTTGCGTAGTCCCACTCGAAGTCCTGCAGAGCGCGGATGCCCTCGATTTCGCAGGGCGTCCCGACGAGTGCGAGCGAGAGGGATTCGGGGTCTTTCGCTGGGAGTTTCTCCTTCCATTGGTCGACGTTCAGGTTCCCGAGCGCCATCGTCTGGTTATAGAAGCTCCCCGCGTTCTCGATGAGTTCCTCGGGCGTCGTCGCGAGGAAGCTCTCGGCCTTCCAGGGTTCGTCCTCGCTCTCGGTGGCGATGAGCGCCCCGTCGATCTCGCCCGCCTCGAGGAGATGGATGAGAACGCTCGTGACGAGTCCGCCGTCTTGCGCGTTCTCGCGCCACGCTTCTTCGACCTTCGCGGAGAACTCGGTGATCGGATCGCCGGCACCGTTCACGTTGTCCTCGCCACCAGTTATCTTCCACTGGCGCTCGTACCGGAGTCCGCCGCGCGGACAGAAATCCCAGCAGAGCGAACAGCCCGTACACATCTTCACTAGTTTGGGGAGACCGTCGTCACCGATTCCAATGGAGTCCGACGGGCAGGACGCGACACAGGTTCCACACTGAATGCACCGCCCTTCGTCGATGACGGCCGCGTCGAGTTCCATAAACCACGTCTTGTCTTCGGGCTCGTCGATGTCGTTCATCTCCTGGCGGATAGAGTACCCTGGCGTGTCGAGTTCGACCCCTTCGGGAACCTGTACGCGCCTATCCGGGCGGCCGTCGGAAACGTCCTGACTCTTCCCCTCGCTGGGCGTCGTGAACTCGAGGGTCGTGAGATTCCCCGCAGCGTCGACGTTGCTCGGGCGAGTACCGCCGTCAGCGGAAACCGAGGATGTTTCCGTCGTACTCCCGTCAGTGCCGACATCTTTGCCAGCGCTGGTGTCACATCCGCATCCGCGCCCACAGCCACAGCTCTCGTCGCTGCGCCCACAGCCACAGCTCTCGTCGCTGCGCCCACAGCCTTCGTCGGTCTCTTTGTCGTCGGTCCTCCCTGACCGCCGCCGATATTTGATCGGCTTCACGTCTGAGTCGTACCGGGGTCCCGACTTCGAGCGGTGCCCGCTCACAGGCGGAGAGCCAACACCGTCGTATTCTCGATTGTCATCGTTCCTTCGCCTCTCGGTGTCCGTTTCCGGAACGTGGGGCAGCGGCCGCTCGCGCTCGTTCTCGGTGTCCTCAGTCGTCATGAGCGACCCCTCCGGAGACGTTGGCGTTCGCCCGTTGCATGATTCTTCGAAGGCGGTCGTTGCTCACGCGACGGGTCCATTCGTAGAACCGCTCGCCGGGGTCGCGCTCTTCGGCGAAGTCGTCGAAGAGCTGTTGCAACGCCGGAACGACGGCCTGTGCAGGGACCGCGTGCTCGACCCAATCGAGGAACTCGTTGTCGGTGCCGAGGCTCCCGCCGAGGCCGACGTCCATGCCCTCGACGATGTTGTCGCCCTCCTCGTTCGTGGTCCCTTCAGGGTCGTCCACCGCGACGGTCTCACCGCGGAAGCCGATATCCGCGATTTGGGGCTGTGCACAGGAGGCCGAACAGCCCGACATGTGCATCCGAACCACGTCGAGGTCGTCCGGCGTGTCTATCTGGCGGTCTAACGTCCGCGCCCAGCGGTAGACGCGTTTTTTCGTCTCGATGATTCCGTAGTTGCAGAACTCCGAGCCGGTACAGCCGACCACGCCACGGGCGAATGGACCGGGGTCGTGCTCGTACTTCCGGGCGAAAGGCTCGTTCAGCAGTGCCGAGAGATTCTCCTCAGGGATATGTGTGATGAGAAAGTTCTGGTCGGTCGCTAACCGGATCGAGGTATCGTCGGTCCCGTATCTCTTGGCTGCCCGCGCCGCTGCCGTGAGTTCGTCGCCGCCCATCCGTCCGGCGATGACGTTGAAGCCGACGTAGAACAGGCCGTCCTGTTTCTGGGGATGGACACCAACGTGGTCGCCTCGGTAGCCACGGGTGAGGTCCTGCCCCCGAGAATGGAGAGCGACGTCACAGCGGTCGCGGACGGCCGCCTCGAACTTCTGCGGTCCCATCTGCTGAACGAGGTAGCGCATCCGGCAGAGTCCACGGTTGGTGCGGTCGCCCAGTTCTTTGAACGTCTGAGCGACCGCGCGACAGAACTCCACGGCGTCCTCGGGACGAATGAATACATCGATGTTCGAGGCCATCCGCGGACCGTCTGAGAGGCCGCCACCGACGCGGGCGTGGAAGCCGTAGATATCCTCGCCGTCGATATTCTTTCGAGCCGGGACGAGACCGACGTCGTTGATTTGCGACTGGGCGCAGTCCTCCTGACAGCCCGTGATGGTCATCTTGAACTTCCGCGGGAGGTTGGCGTACTCTCGGTTATTCGTGAAAAAGTCCGAGACGGCGTCGATAACCGGCTGGGCGTTGAAGCACTCGTGGTCGTCGAGACCGGCCGCCGGGCAACCGAGGACGTTGCGCGCGGAATCCCCACAGCCCTGAATCGTGGTCAGGCCGACATCTTCGTACGTTTCCCAGATTGCGGGCATGTCCGTGACCTCTATCCAGTGCATCTGGACGTCTTGGCGGGTGGTGATGTCCAGAAATGCGTCACCCCAGATTTCGTTTTGTTCCTCACCACCATGCTCCCCGGGCGCGGTGGCGTATTCGTCGGCGACCGTACCGACGACCTCAGCCTGTTCAGGGGTGAGGAACCCACCGGGGACTTTCGTCCGGAGCATGAAGTAGTCGTTCTGGCGTCCGTGAGCGTACATCCCAGCCCACTTCAGGCGCTCCCACTCGCCGTCGCCTGCCCGTTCTTCAATCTCCTCGAAGGATAGGTTTCCTTCCGCGTACTCGTAGACGTCCTCGATAACGTCGAGGGGGTGTTTTTCTTGTTTCCATCGTTCGACTGTGTTCACTGTGGGCACCTGCCATACCCATGTCCTCAATTACCATGTGGTGTGCTATCAATGCTAATTCTGCCCGTTATGTGTACACGGCTCTACCCAGTTACAGAAGGATAGCGTACCGCTCTACTGGCCCCAAAGGGTCGTTGATTCAGGGTTTGGCGTCGAACGAGCGCAACTTCTCGTCACAAAAACCGGTGAATATATCTCCTATTTCTGACGCTCGTGATGTTGTCTGATTACTCTCATATTTTCTGCGTTACTATCCAAAATTCTTTATTTTGTGACTTATACGTTCCCGCATGGGTGCCCTCCGATCCATCCAAACAGCAGGTAGTACAGTTAGACGCAACCCGATTCTCTTCGTTGTTGCTGCCGCCCTCAGTCTCTTCCAACTCCCCGGCCTCATAGCACAATCTATTAGCCCCCTCCTTGGGAGTTTTATCTCGCTTGGATTCAGTGGCCTACTGATTTTCGTCATGCCGTTTTTCATCGGTGGTATCCTCGGAATGGCGAACGAAGCAATCGACCGTCGGACGTCTCTCCAGACGTTTGTGCACGAAGGGAAAGCCAACTACGTTTCGCTGTTGGTCGTCTACTTTGGACTGTTCGCGATCAACCTCGTGTTCGGAGTCGTCAGCGTCGTCGGCCTTGCCGTCGGCGGTGCGTTCGTGGTGGGAGTGGGTGGGGGGTCCCAAGTCAGCCTGCTTCCGCTCGCAGTTATCGGATTTGTTGGACTCTTGATTCTGCTTGCGTACCTGACGGTCTTGTTTGTCACACAGTTCTTCGGCCACGCAATCGTAATCGACGACGTCGGCGCGGTTAACGGACTCAAACGGAGTGTGACGGTTGTCAAGGACAACTTGGTATCTGTCTTCGGCTATACGATTATCGTCACTATTGGCGGTGCTGTTGTTGGTGTCCTCGGTGGCTTGTTCTCGCTCCTGACGACTCCAACAGTCGCCTCGCAGAGTGCTACTCCGACTTCAGCAGCGATGACTCAACTTCCGAACCTCGGTCTCGCAGGTATTGTTGGACTCACGGTTCTCATGGTCCTGATTAGTGGCCTTCTGGGTGGCTTCTTCGCAGCGTACTCGACTGCATTTTATCGGTCGATTCGACCAGTCGAGCGGTAACTCACGTCGTACCCCTCGACGACGTTCACCCTGTTTCGGAGGTTGTTATCTGAATATGAGCTTCGGTTACAGATTGCTTCGTAATCCACTGTGGTCGAGTTCAGTACATTTCCAAAAATAGACTCTTAGCCAATAATTGTAAACAGTAATTGTAAACAGGATTCGTGTACTGTATATGTATCCGAATATGATCTGTAAACCGGCACTGTCTAGTTAGTAACCTCCTCGACTGGCGTTCGTCCATCGAGCGCTTGATGCGGTCTCTGATAATTGTAGTATTGCGCAAATTGTATGAACCACTCGCGGACGCTTCCGTGACTGCCCACCCACGAATTATGGAAGCGGTCGGTTCGCATTTTGAGGGTGTGAAACCACTTTTCGATGAGGTTTCGCTCGACGTAGTCAAGTCGACCGCTCAATCCTAATCGAGAGAGGGCAGTCTGATATCCGTAGCCATCAACGAGAAACACAGCATCTGAGAGATCGTGTTTCTCCGAGAGTCGATGGAGAAACGCAGCAGTCGGGTCAGTCCCATGTCGTCCAAACAATTCGACGTCAAGAATCAGCTTAGTCTCGGTGTCTATCACGTACTGCATACACAAACACTCTCAAAAAACAGTTTGTGCATTATGTTTATGTATACGGCATCTGTAAACACGAGTTGAAAATGCCATACGAAAACGGGCTCATTACGGCGGCGACATACGTCGAAAAAGGCGGTGTGGGAAAGACAACGACAGCGGCCCACGTCGCAGTCGCTGCGCACACCGACCACAACCTCGATACGCTCCTGATCGACCTTGCGGGAACGCAAAACGACCTCGCAACACAGTTCGGACTCGATGACGAAATTCAGGACCTCGACGCTCCCATTTCTGCAGTGTTTGGATCTGACTGGGATTTCATCCGCAGCAACATTCCTGATGTCGTCGACCGGATGGTATTCGAGACCGACGAGGGTCCGGATCTCATTCCTGCCGACCCCGGACTCGGCGGAGCAGACAACAATCTCGCGAATATCGACGTCGAAGAACGCTACGAGTTCCTTCGAACGTTCATCGAGGAGGATCTCGGTGACCGCTATGACTTCGTGTTGATGGACCTTCCCGGGAAGGAAGACAACATCTCACTCAACGGCCTGTTTGCCGCCGAAAACGTCGTTGCCCCACTGAAGCCCGGTGCCTTCGAAGAAAACCAACTTCGAAAGCTCGAAACGACACTTAGCGAGATCAACGAGGACCTCGCGGTTAACCTTCACCTCGCACTCGTCTTCGCGACGATGGTCGACGGCCGTATCTCGCTCCACGATAATTTTGTCGAGGACCTCGCCGCAGAGCATCCTGAACTCGTCGGCGAACCAATCCCGGCAACCGCTGGCATCGGAAATAGCCAGGACGCAGGCCACACCCTATTTAGCTTCGACGAAGACGAGCGCCTCAATAGTGCCAGCCGAGCACTTGCTTCGTACCGCGAAAACACGACTCGCCTCCTTGATAACATCACCCCCCGATAACTATGTCCGACGACAAACCAAACGCGGAAGAACTTCTCCAGAGTGCAAAGAGTCAGAAACGCCACACGAGTGAACCAACAAAAGAAATGTCTACTGATGACAGTGGAAATGAGCTTGTAGGTGCTGTCGAAGATGCGTACCAAGGACTCGAGAATGATGACCTCAATCAGACGCTCTCGCTCCGGGATGCGAACCTCGCAGCACTCTTTGCAGCACTCGAATCGACCGGCGGCCTCAATTCGGTTGGGAAGCGAGCACTGGAATATCTTGAACGGGACGAGACGACGAACTCGAAGGCAGATGTCCTGAAGGCACTCGTCAGGGTTGGACTCTCAGAGGTTGCAACAGAGGAATTAGAAGCAGGTGCCGAGGGCCGACGGCAGTTTGAGCGGTCGAAAATCGAAGACTACGATTTCTAAGTCCGTTTTCAGTATACATATACAGTATCCGTTTACAGTGATTGTATGCTAATTATGGGGAAGATGTGTATCCAACTCGGGCTCAAGGGACGACTCGGAACACCTCCTCTATGTGGGGCGTGAAACTGAGCAAAGTTTCAATAAGGAAGCCCGCACTGGCTTTGCCGGTTATCAGTCAAGTCGCTCTGCGTCGACGTGAAATGGGGTGACTGGCCAAATCGACCGTAAGCACGCCCACTCACCGACCGAACGCTATATGTCAAGTATAAGTTCAGGTTTAGGCGGGACTACGTGGATTCGAAGCGTTCGTCAGCAACTACTTCCACAACCTCGAACCACATTGTCCACCTTGATGGTGAGTGAGTATAGCCGGATGTAGCTGAGTCAGGGTGCTTCTGAGAGTGCGGTGTCAGACCGCTACTGCTTGTTCGGTCTCCGATGAAGACATGAACTCTCCCATTCGTTATCCCGAACTCGGGGCTGCAGTGTCCGTCTCTGGCGGTAGGTCGCTGGCCTGAGCTGCTTTGCGGTCCTGACAGAGGAGCCGCAGCCCCATTGCCTCGATAGACCGAGCACCCCCAGCGCGCAATCACGTACTCTGTGGATTGGCTATAGTAGCGTTTGCAACTGGTGACACATCAGATCGAACGACAGCGGTCGATTGAGTGTACAATGACTTGCAAACGCTACTATAGTATTCACATGATGGCGGCGTCGTTGGCGAAACGCCAGAAAACGAGGGACCAGAGCCTCACCAACCGGAACGCTACGGCCGCTAGACCGATCCCGAGCGGAAGCATCAGGATGGCACGTCGAGACACGAGATAGGCTGGTGCCGACCGACTAATGTCATCGTTCGAATATCAGAAAGTTCATAACACCTGATATATTATCTGCGGGTGATGTGGGATATGATTCCCAAAATACCCTCCGAGCGACGCCTGATTCGACGGGCGCGCCTTGCTTCGTGCGGATGTACTGTTTCACCGTGTCGCGTTGTCGGGAGTGTTCACGCATGAAACGCGTTCGACTGTTGTCTCTCGTCGTTCTGTGCGCAGTCGCGCTGAATGCTGGTCTCGCCGGCGTTGATGTCGCGTCGGCAGACCAAACGAGCGTTTCAATCTCGGGTGTTCGGACCGCGCCGACGAGTCCGTCACCGGGACAGGATTTCACTGTGACGGCGAACATCTCGAATATGGGCAGTAGCGGGCAGGCCGTTAAACTGACTGACGTGTACGTTCGCGGCCCCGGCGGTACCGACGAGCACGGCCGCGTCGAGAATATCGGCGCTATCGCGCCGGGTAATACGCTCTCTGTTCCCGTCTCGCTTTCCCTCCAAGAGACGGGGAGCCACTATCTCCGGGTTCACGCCGTCGTCAAAACGCGCAACGGCGGCCACCGACACTTCGAGTACCCGGTGTTAGTGACGGTCACGGACCGAGAACCGGTGTTGGTCTCAGTTCAAGCGTCCGAGTCAGCCGCCGAGTCTGAGACCCCGGTCAACGTCACAGTCGCCAACGGCGACGCTAAGCCGATCTCGTCTGTCGAGGTGCGACTCTCGGGGAACGGGTCGGCGACGGACCCCAAGCGCATCACCGGTTCTATCGAACCGGGTGTGGACCGCTCGTTCCGATACAACGTGACGTTCGACGACCCCGGAGCGCAGACGCTCTCTGCGAACGTGACCTACAAGACGAGCGGTGGTGCCATCAAGACGGTTACTGACGAGACGACGTTCGATGTCGTCAACGAGTCGGCCGGCACCGGGAACCGAATCGACGGAAAAATCAGACTCGTGGGCGTCGAAGCGTCCGGTTCGGGTATCGTCACCGTCCAAGGTGACGCCGCGAACGTCGGTGGCTCGAACGTCAAGTCCGTCCTGCTACGAGTCAAGGACACGAAGTCCGTAAGCCCGATGGGTGCCTCTGGCGAGTACTTCGTCGGCGCAGTCAACGACAGTAAGTTCGACACGTTCGAACTAATCGCCCGAACGGAGAGCAACGCCACCGAGATTCCCATCCGCGTCAGATATCTCGTCGATGGCGAACAGAAGACCGAAACCGTACGGATCAACCTCAGTTCGACCCAGGGCCCCTCACGACCGGCTCCGCAGATGGACAGAGAGCCCCCGGAGCGCCCGTCTCAAGTTCGTGACACCTCGTCTTCCGGCGGCTCTCTCAATCTCGGCGGCATCGTCGTTCCCTTACTCGTCGTCGTTGGTCTCGTCGGCGGTGTCTACACTCTCTGGAAACGACGATGAGCGTCATCGAACTCGACGGCGTGGTAAAACGCTACACCAACGGTGACGAGGAAATCGCCGCCTTAGATGACGTCGATTTTACCGTCAACCGCGGAGAGATGGTCGCAATCGTCGGTCCCTCGGGGTCCGGTAAGAGTACGCTGTTGAACGTCATCGGCCTGCTCGACACGCCGACCGAGGGGACCGTCACCCTCGACGGACAGGACGTGACGGACCTCGGAACCGACGGACTCACCGAACATCGCCGCGAGAGCATCGGGTTCGTCTTCCAAGCGTACCACCTCTTGCCCATCTTCACCGCGGTCGAGAACGTCCAAGTCCCCTCGATGTGGGATTCGAGCGTTGACCGGAAAAACCGGGCGAAAGACCTACTCCACCGCGTTGGTCTCGGTGACCGACTCTCTCACAAGCCGAACCAGCTCTCTGGCGGCCAAAAGCAGCGCGTCGCCATCGCTCGCGCCCTCGTCAACGAACCACATATCATCCTCGCGGACGAACCGACGGGGAATCTCGACCAAGATACCGGTGCGACGATTCTCGACGAGTTGACGCGGATCAAAAACGAGGAGAACGTCGCAATCGCGGCGGTCACACACGACACACAACTAACCGACTACGCCGACCGCACGGTCGAACTAGTCGATGGAGTGAGACGGTGATCTGAATGGATGCCAGTCGCAGACTGCCGAGCATCGTTATGGCTTGGCGAAACCTGTGGCGAAACAGGCTTCGGACGATACTGGCGGCTCTCGGCATCGTCATCGGCGTTATCGCTATCGCCGGACTTGGAATCACCGGGTCCGCACTCCGCTACGGCACGGCCCAGCAGTTCAGCGATATTACGGACCAAGCGACGGTCATGCCCGGTGAAGACGCCGAACAGCAGTATCTGACGGAGTCACAGGTGCAATCTATCAGAGGCGTCGCCTCAAATGCGACGGTGATACCCGTCAAGCAAGGCCGAGTTACGGTTTCGTCGCACACCGGAGAGTCGTATGCGAGCGTCGATCAGGTGACGAAACCACGCGAGTTATACAGCGCGCACAAGGGAACGATACCACAGCCGTTTCGGACCGGTGTCCTGATTAACAACGAAACTGCGGCGTATCTGAACGTCACGATTGGCGACCTGATAATTGTCGGCGACCAGTCGTACAAAGTGCGCGCGATTATCTCCGACGGTGGTATCGGATACCGCAATAGTCGCGTCGTTGTCTCGCCGCCCGCACTCTCCAAACAGGGCTATTCATCGGTAATGATTATCGCCGAGGACGGCGACGCCGCCCAGTACCTCGCTAACGCGACGAAAGACCACTTCAACACCGAAGGAGAGGTCGTCCGAACCTCGTCGTACGGGGGACTCAACCAGCGTGTTGGCTCGCTGTTCAGCACGCTGAACTTGGTCCTTCTCGGCATCGGTTCGATATCGCTCGTCGTCGCCGGCGTCAGTATTCTCAACGTCATGCTGATGAGCACCATCGAGCGCCGTAGTGAGATTGGGGTGCTCCGTGCGGTCGGCGTCCGACGCAAAGACATCCTCCGGATGATTCTCGCGGAAGCGACGCTTTTGGGCGTCATCGGCGGAGCAGTCGGTGCCGTCCTGTCTGCAGGAATCGGTGCGCTCCTGTACGATACGCTCTACAGCGACCCGTTACTCGTGTTCCGGTGGGCGAGCGCCCGGTATCTCATAGTCGGGTTCTGCTTCGGCGCGTTCGCAAGCGTCCTCAGCGGTATCTACCCGGCGTGGAAAGCAGCCAACAAGCGACCTGTCGAAGCGATTCGGAGCTAACGTCAGCCCATCCCGGCTGATACTTTCAGCTCTCGTGGGCGAAAACAATCGTCTGAAGCTAATTGTCTCCGATTGCTGCAACGACGGTAGTCGAGATGGAGTAGATGGAACGGTCACTGATAGACGCGCTCTACTGGGGAACAAGGTATCGT
The DNA here is from genome assembly GCF_000306765.2 of Haloferax mediterranei ATCC 33500. Lineage (NCBI taxonomy): Archaea > Methanobacteriati > Methanobacteriota > Halobacteria > Halobacteriales > Haloferacaceae > Haloferax > Haloferax mediterranei. Next base: position 487,607 of record NC_017944.1, on the reverse strand, counting down.
TTACACTCTACAATCATTTTGCTGGCAAAGGATTCAGTCACCTCTCCCTATGGATTTACAACTGGGCACTGTCTAGTTTAGAACCTCCCCGACCGCGTTTGTCCGTCAAGCGCTCGATACGGTCTCTGGAAGGTATAGTATTGCGCGAATTGTATGATTGAGATGGTGCTGTGCGACCGAGCGTTTGACTCGAAAGCGGTGTATCAGACGCTCTTGAATCTCGATGTGAACCATCTCATCCCGAAACCACAGTACTGAGCATGAGGTCATCGAGACGATGAACGAAGATGGGCAAATCGGGGTGAACAAGGACACTGAATCAGAGTAAACAGGGACACGGAATCGGAGTAAACAAAGACGCAGAGCTGAATACAAATCGCGGCCGGCACGTACGGGGAAAGTAGCGGAGCTGAAAACGTTGTAAACGAACATACGATTTCTCGACGATAATCACAACATCTATTCTAGAACTATCCAGTTGTCTTCTATGAACCGAGCCGCAATTCTGCTCTGTTTCCTGGTTTTATTTGCTGGCTGTGTCGGACAAGGGTCTCCATCGACCTCTGCTTCGACCCCCACCGCGGCGCCGGAATCGGTCACGACACAGTCGCCGACACCGACTGTGACATCGACGCCAGCGCCGCCGGAAAATCCATTCCAGACTGAACAGATTCGTGTCGGATACGCCGTGGCCGAGGACGCCAAGAATCGGTCGTACGAACAGGCGGTCGTGAGCGCACTCGACTTCTGGAATAATCGGACAGAGGGTTCGTACGATGCGAACTATACGTTTGTCAGCGACCCTGCCCAGGCACAGATTCTGATTCGGTTTGTCGATAATATCACCTACTGCAATGGGTACGATAATTTGACAGTCGGATGTGCACCCGTTCTCACGAAAGCGGACACAGCCACGTCACCGGAGACCGTCACTGTCGAGGACGACTACGCGATGACGAGTACTCAAGAGATCATCATCCACGAACTAGGACACACCCGGGGACTCGACCACGAAAATCGCTCCGAAATCCCGGTCATGAACGCGACGATTGACACGTTGCTCATCCCGGATCAGGACCTCGAAAATCGGTCTTACGGGTGGAATACGACCGACTTCCGAGTCTACTTCGATACGGCTGGCTCAGTTTCCAGCGCAGAGGAATCCGATTACCGCCGGGAGATTCGGGAAGGGTGGCAGTACTGGAGCGCCGAAACTGACCACCTCGAAACACAGACCTCTTTCAAATTTGTTGATAGCAAAGAACAGGCAAACATCGTCGTCAAAGTCGACAGCCGCGAAGGAGTTCGCTGGGAGTGGTGGGCGCTCAACACAGACAGTGATTACAACCTCGAAGTGTACGAAAACGCCACCCTCTACGTCGGCGAACGCAACCCGGATTACATCGACTACAACACCGCCCTCGCTCTGGGGTACCTTCTAATGAACCCGGAGAACGAAACGCAACTCCCGGAGCCATTCGACGGGGATGACGAGTTCGGGAAGACGGAACGCTGGTCAGACTAATCCACTGATTCCGTTATTCTGTACAAGCGGGTCAATTTTTAGATTACTCGCGGAAGCACCGGACCGAACGTCAGGTGTTCACTTAGCCCGAGACACGACCGACGCACCATCGCGTCTCGGTCGCGTGTTGTTCGCAGGCGGCCTCGCCGTCCTTGCGATTCGCAGTCTGATGAATCTCGAAGGCCGTGTCGGATACGCCGAGGCGAAAGGCGTCCCCGAGGCAGACAAACTCGTTACGGCCGCGAGCGAACTTCTGCTCGATGGGAGTCTCGGAATCGGCTTTTGGAAACTCCCCAAACTGGCAGCAGGACAACGGCGAGTGGTATCTACTCCGACCTAATCTTCTCAACTCGACCTCGGAACTACTTCCCGTCTACACTTTAGCCTGCCAAAACCGGAACTACTATGACTATTTAGGTGAGCCTAAACTCATGACGGATACCGACCCGAACCGGGAGGGACCGACACGGAGAGAATATCTCAAGTACGGTGGTGCAGTTGTTGCCGGGGCCTCACTGGCTGGCTGTACGGATGGAAGTGGCTCGACGACGGAGAGACCAACCTCGACGCAGTCGGACGAAGGCACAGAATCGAGTGAATCCGAATCCAGCGATGGGAACGCCGCTTCAGACGGCTCGTACTCGGTCACGATGGAACCAGTCGGAACCGTCGAGTTCGACTCGGTGCCGGAGACGTGGTTCCCATACACCGCCGATTACGCCGACATGGGTGTCGCTCTCGGTGAGGGTGACGGGCTCTCGGCTGTCGGTGTAAAAGCTCGCTTCGGGACGCACCTCTACGAGGAACTGCCCGGTGTCTCCGTCGACAAGAGCAATCTCACCGAGCTCTGGCAGGACGGGACGGGCAAAGAGCTGTTCTATGAACTTGACGCCGACGTCCACGTCATTGACCCGAACTTCATGGTCAACCGCTTGCAGTGGAGCCAAAGTGATGTCGACGAGATTCAAGAGAATGTCGCGCCATTCTTTGGCAACACGGTTTTCTCGCGTTCTTACGACTGGCACGACTACGCCGACTACACGCTCTACGAAGCCTTCGAGAAGGTTGCACAACTGTTCCAGAAGGAGGCGCGTTACGAGGCGTTCAAGGAGTACCACGACAACCTGCTTTCGGACGTACAGGGGCGGCTTCCCAGCGACACGCCCGACATCGCCTTGTTGTACCCCGCTGGGGTGCCACCGGAGTCGTTCTACCCGTACCGTATCGGCGGGGGAACACAGGCGAAACACTGGCAGGACCTGCGTGTCGGGGATGCGCTGGCGAAAAACGACATCACCGACGCGCAAGCCGGTGGCGGAACGATAGACTACGAGATGCTGCTAGACATCGACCCGGACGCCCTTGCAATCAGACTCCAGGGTGAGATTTCACAGGAGTACTTCGAGGAGAACATCGTCTCGCACCTTCGGAACCACGACATCGCGAGCGAACTCAGCGCGGTGAAGAACGACCGCGTCATCTACGGCGGCCTCACCTATCAAGGACCGATTACTCACCTATTCCAACTGGAGCGGGCGGCTCAGGGTCTCTATCCCGATGTGTTCGGTGACGAGCAGTTATTCGACCGCCAGCGGATCGCTGACATCATCGCCGGAGACTCTAATCAGAAGTAGAAATCAACTCCAACACTCACTACGCACGTGTTACTACGTATCTTATTTTACTCTCGATAGCGCTTGAATGTGGACACTTGTAGTTTTATACCGGTAGACGTCACTATACGAATTAGCAACGCAAAATCAGATTCTCCGTTTCGGTACGTTCGTCTTGGGATAACCACGGGAGGGTGTACAGCGTTTGTAGCAGTTCACCCACGCGTGGCTAAGACGTATGCGACCGCGGTGAGACCACCCCACGAGACGACGGCGACGATGCCGATACTAACCAACGGGCCGGCACTCACGAGTCCACCGACGACCCAGACGAGGACTCCAGCCACCGCGAGACCCTGTATCCGACGGCCACTGACCGGTGTCGACCTATTTTGCAAGGTCAGCACCATTCCGTGGCCGCCGAGAACTAACGCACCCAAATAGAGTACGCCTCCGAGAAGACCCCATATCGAGCCCAAGCCGGCAGAGAGACCACCACTATCGATTGCATCTACGCTGGTGAGAGGCCCGTTGCTCGACGTTGTCTTCGACTGAGCCGGCTGTTCCATTGCTACCGGTTCCGCCGTGTCGATTGTGGCTGTAGAGGCGTTATTGCTGTCAATCCCGAGCCTGTTTTCGACGCTCAGTCGAACTTCGAGGGACTGGTTTGGCATCGTGACGTTGAGAACCGGCGAAGATTGTGCCGGTTGAGCGGTACCGTTGACGACGAAGTGGTACCGACCGACGGGTGAGTGATTGCTCGTCGAGTTTGCTCCGGAGAGACGTAATTGGCTCTTGGCGGTTGCTGTTGCTGGCGCCTCGATACGCGTGGTTGGCCGTTCGTATCGCGGTCCCGATGTTGCCGTCCGGAACGGCGTGAAATCGACCCAGCCGCGCTCGGTGACGACTGAGTTCCCATCGCCTGCTGGGAGAATTGAAGAGTGATATGGTCCACTCGCGGTACCCCAGTAATTAGATTCTGCATGGACGGTCCGAATCGGGTCCACGATGATTCGAGCGGTGGTATTCACGTTAATCAAGGGTGCCATATCGACGACCAGTCCGCGATGCTGGCCATAAACGCTGTTGTTGACGATACGGTGATTTTGGACACTCCCTCTGGATTTTTGAATCCCGACTCCAGTTGGCGTGGTGCCGCTCACCTGCCGAATCAAGAGCGAACTCGCTTCCGCAGGCCGCGTCTCACTTTCGCCGTCCGTCCGTAAGACGACTACCGTGTCGTCCCAGAGCTGAGCAACGGTAAGTTCCTCGGTCATCTCGGGGTTCGCCACGAGCTCTTCGAGCGGGATTTTCGCCTGTGCCTGATTGACAATTACGCCGGACGAGCCCTCAGCGACGTAAACACCCGTCCCTAAATAGACGTCAGAGACCGGAACCGGTTCAGTGAACGCGTTCGTGTTGAAGACGATATCGTTCTCTCGGATGGCTGTCTCGACGGCCCCGCGGACGATGACGCCGTAGGAGTTGGCAGCGATGGTGTTGTGTACAACCGAGAGGTTGCTTCGGTGTGTTATCGGACTGGCGACGAGTAGCCCCGAACCGGCGTTGTTCGCTAGTCGGTTCTCGCGGACGTCGACCTGATGGATAAGCAGGTCTGAGCGCACTGTAACACCGTGTCCCGTCCCGTCTCTCACGGTGTTGTTGTGAATCGTTACTTTGCGTGCTGTCGCTCGTGTTTGGACTCCCATCCCCGTCCCCGAGTTGTTGACGACCTCGTTGTGAGCAAGCGTGAGGTTCGACACGGCCGCCCCGGCGAGGGCAAACCCATCGTCGCCGTTGTCTGTGATCTGATTCCCATCGACACTACTTCGTCGCGTCAACCAAGTCTGGATGTTGACTCCGTCGCGTCCGTTGTCGCGAATCGTGTTGTCTGTAAGATGGAATCTGAGTTTAGTGGTCCGTGCATCGATTCCAATTCCGTGGCCGACGTTATCCGTAAGCGTGTTCTTACGGATCGAAATTTCTCCAGCCCGGAAGACTTGTGTACCTGATTGGTGAATCCGGATACCCGTCTGCGCGTCGTGAATACGGTTTCCGTACGCGGCCATCGACGTTTGTGAACGGGCGTCTATCTGGACACCAGCGTCATCAGCTGAGATGTCGTTATTCGAGAGGTCCATCTCGCTTCGTGCCGCGCGGACGGCAATCCCGCTTCCGTCTGTCTCTGAGATTCGGTTGTCGAACAGCCGAAGCCGACGGACGGTATCGGCGGCAACGAATATCCCATTCCCGCCCACTTGGTTAAATGACGACCCACGAACGGTGAGTCGATTCGCACGCGTATTCACCGACGTGCTCCGGTCGATTGGTGACGTGACGTTGCCGACGACGAACGAAGCCCGTACGCCGTCGGATAGCTGTGAGATCGACTCTTTGCGGAGGTCTACTCCGACAGGGTAAATCCCCCGTGTCGATGGGTTGACCGCGTCCTCGTACTCGACGAGGAGCCGACCGTCACTCGGGATTTTGACCGGCCTCGACAGCGAGATTCGCAGGCGTCCATCCGTCGATGAGACATCGGTGACGAGCGAGCCGAAAGACTGCTCGACACTTCCGTTTCGGTTGCGGTCGAGGCCAATCCGTTTGAGACTCGCTGATTCGACGTTTCCGACGGACCCATCCGACAGATACCGCAACTCGATTGTGTCAAATGCCACGCCAACGCCGGCATCGAGGGAGAGCGTGTGCTCTGAACGCAGGTCACGCCCGCTCGGTGACGCCGTCAGCGACACGTCGCCGGTCGTTCCCATCGATGGGGTCGCCCGAATCGCGTGCCCGTCAATCAGCCGAAACGCCGACCGTTCGATGGTAATCGACGGTGTCGCTGCGGTGTCACTGACTGAGAGCCCAGCTGTCGCAAAGTTTCGCAGTGTCGAGTCGACGACTCGAATCGCCCCGTCCGAACTATCCACAGTGATGCCGCTCGTTCCTCCTTCTAACGTCGTATTGCGTACTGTGAGGCGAGATGTGTCCGTTCCGTTGTATCGGATACTTGCCCACCGACGATTGGCCGCGGCTCCGTCAGTCTGTGAAACCGTTACTGGACGGTCGGCCGTGCCATTCGCGTAGAGTGAGCCGTCAACGGACAGCGTGATTCGTTCGGCGAGTTGGACCTCAGTGCCGGGGCGTATCGTCAGCGTGGCACCGGGCGCGACTTGGACATCTTGAACGATTCGATAGGGTCCACCGTCTGGCGTCCACGTCGTATTCGCCGTAATGTCTGACTCGACGAACGTGACGTTCGTACTGGTCTCAGCGGCCGTCACCGGACCGATGAGTGAGATAGACAGTGATGCGACGATGGCGACGATTAGCATCCGTCGAGTCCACTCTTTAGCCACACTAGTCAATCAGATCACACCTCTGGTTAGAGATACCTAATCGTTGAGAAGCTGAAGAGACATATGGCGGGACAAGTTGCTCTAGCGGTGCAGTCTTCTGGGGTGTCACAGAACGGTGGGACCACGTATGCTGGTCGTGCAGTATCCAAAATCGATAAAAAATATCCATACCCGAAATTTGAATTAAATGGGTATATATTCACCGGTTGATACAGGCTCTACATACCGAACGTTCTGCCGCTACGTGGGGTGTTCGACTATTTCGATGCGGCCACTATGTCCAGTACTGTCTCTGGTTTACTCTTCGTTCTCAAATCTGAATCCGTTCGAGCTTCTCTTTCGTTCGAGATTTCCACTAGTGTGAGCCTCCTTTCTCGTCGTTCGAACCACGCCGCCCCGAGTGACGCTGTTCTGCTTCGGTCGTCAGAATCCAGTCGCGGTCCTGTCAGGGCTACCTCGAACAGAAGGGACGAATTATCTCGGTCCTCCGAAACTGTGTTGAGTGGGTTCGAGAAGACCACACTATTAGGTGCTGAAAACCCACTCACCACGGCCTGTCGAGCTGGCGTAGTGCCGATTGGTGTTGAGGAGACTGTCACGCTTCCACTGGAAACTCGTCCGGTGGTCGTAGGCAAGCTTGCCCTCGGTTTGAAAGCCCCCGCAACCAGTAAGCGCGCTGCGGGCCCGCGAACTTGCAGGTGTGACCTTAATCGCGAAAGTGCTTCGCGTGGTGTCCGACACGTTTGCCACTTGAACGCCGTTCTGGGTGTGCGAATTCGGGTAGACCTCGTTGAGGCGTTGGTCATCCGGGAAGTCTGCCTCTCGAACGGCTTCCTCAATAGCATACCTCTCGTTCGCTGCGGAGTGTAGTTTCGTCTGGAGACGCGCGAATTGGCCAGTTTCCTGCTGGCTGACCGACACCTCCGACCGCGAGGCGTACGTCTCTCCGGTCGGAAGCCGGCCGATGACGTGCGCAGCACCGGCGTACTCGAACATATCATCCACGGATGACTCCGGAACGGACGTGTCGCACTCGGGAAGGCGGCCGACGAGTACCCATCCGAATGGGTCGAGTACTGGGTCGTCCCACCCGCCCTCGGCGACGAACGTGTACGTCTCCACGGTGTCGCCACGTGGGTCCGCGACGACGACTTTCACGGGGCGCGCACGCACCATCTCGATGCCAAACGAGTAGTCTTCCCGGACGCTGTTGAGGAGGCCGCGCATGGCGTCAGTCGCGCCGCCTCCTGCGACCGCGACCGGCTTCCCGGCACGGAATGCCTGTGCGAGTTTTGTCCGGCTTGCGGCCGCAGTTGCCAGCACGGCACCCGCGTCCTCAATTGATTCGGTCGTCGACGACGGCTTCGGGAGATCGCTGTTGTCCCCAGCGATGTATACTGCCGCCTCGTCGAGGGCTGGGCCGGTCTCCTGGTCTAGCCCTGTTGCGGGATTCACGTCCGGCCGACGGCTCCCGAGCGCGGAGCAACCAGTAATCCCGGCGAGCCCAGCGGTGCCTGCGACTGCAAGGAAGTGGCGGCGACTTTTGGGGGGCATTATACAGTCGAATGCCAGTACCGGGGCATAAATCTCGTGTTACTTGGTCCTGATACCAATCATCTACTTCTTGTCTAATTACTGTCTTATTCGATACGCAGGGGAACTGAATGCTCATTTCAATTTAATACACGATGGGCGAGATATATGCATCAAAATCATCCTCCGAAGTTGTGTATTCTTACACGAACCGTATCTGATTAGTCACACGGAAGGGTACGGATAAGTTCAACTTGATACCCACTCATCACTGACATTGATCGTTTGTTCGGTCACCCCGCTGGTCTATTGACCTTCGTCGTCAGCGCCGATTGATTCGTTCGGTCCGATAACTCTCGGATTCGAATCCGGATGCGCCCCGGTTTCGGCCCGTCGTTCGAGTCGCTTCGTCCAACTCTTCCCCAGTTCCTCGACGTCGGCCAATTCGCCGGCCAATTCGCGGTCGTCGGACATCCGGTAGCGAACCTTCGTTGCTCGGGCAACCGACCAGTCCGGGTTGGGGCGGTCGACCAGACGAATCGACTCACCGGGTGCGACCGTCCCAGTCTCTAGAACGCGGAGATACCAGCCGGTGTAGCCAGTCTGCTCGACCTGAACGGCGAGGTCTTTGACCCGCCACCGACGAGCCAGTTTCCAACACGGGGACCGGGGTTGGGTGATTTGGACGGTTGCCTCACCGACCTCGTAAATATCACCGATGCACGCCTCACGCTCGGTGAACCCCTCTATAGTGAAGTTTTCACCGAACGCTGCGGGCCCGAGGTCGACTTCCAGTTTTTCTTCCCAGTACGGATAGTGCTCGCCGGGATACACACAGACTGCCTTCTCCGGGCCGCCGTGGTGTCGGAGGTTCGCCTGTCGGTCGCCGTCGAGATTCGTCTCGCCGAGGAATAACTCGCCGTCGACCGGTTGCTTGTAGAAGGCTGTCTCCCAAGGCCTGTCCATCGGGTCGGTAGCACCCTCGGTACCGTACGTCTCGGGCGTCCCGACCTGAATCGAGCGGATGTGTGCGACAGTCATGGATGGGAGTACCGTTGTATCATCTTCTATGCTGATAGGTGTGACTACTGGTTGGTCCTCGGAGTCGAGGTCGTACGGGAATCAAATCTGTCGGAGTTGCCACCGCTTTTCGGTGAACATGTCCACACATTCATGTATCTCCCAACCATCGGTTTATTGGTTCGACTGTTCGTCCGGCTCGTTCTTACTTGTTGATAACGACTATTCGGTGTAGATTCTGGCATTCACGCACACCGTATTGCCAGTGCCCACCACTGATTTTCAGCCGATGATTCGTCCAGCAGAATAGACACAATATCCCAGGATATTCAACAAACAAACATTATTTGTGGATAGACTGTCAAATAAATGTGTGATTTAAGCAAATAATTAAAAATAATTATCAATAGCCAGGTCAATTAACTACTCGAGGTAGAAAGAGATGACTCGCAAGAGCGGAGCGGCTAACAGTGCGCCTGGAATCGGCCGTCGAACTGTCCTCAAAGGTGTCGGAGCTACGGCAGGAGCGTTCACCGTTGGAGTGCCTGCACTCACAGGACAAGTGGCAGCGACTACGCCCACGGAACTCTGTGAAAAGGAGTTGCTTGCGGATCAGACGGTGGATGTAGGGAGTGTCAAGGTATTCAAGAACGGAGACGTCAAGTATACAACAACATCCGGCTGGGTCATCACCCAGATTCACCTCCATGTGGACGAGAATGGTGACCCGATTCCGATCACGGGTGGCGGAAATCCCAAAGTCGGCCAGTTCGAGCATCAGGAGTCGTTCAGTCCGCCAGTGAAATCTGTCACGGTTCCAAGCGGAGAAACGAGATACACTGGAAAGTGTGGGAAGCCAATCGCAGCTCACGCGGTCGTCTTACCCGTCGACGGCTTGGAACTCGTCACGAACGGTGGATTCGAGTCCCCCGCCGTTACCACAGACCAAGAGTGGGATATCTTCGACTCCGGAACCGACGGATTAGGATGGGCTGTTGAATGGTTTGACGGCAGTACGACGTTCGAGGGCCAGACGAGGCCAACTACACCTCACCTCGAACTCCATGGCGGCGTGAATGACTGGGACCCCGCTGATGGTAACCAACACGCCGAACTCGACACAGACTGGGACGGACCCGGTGGAAGTCTGAACAATGAACCGGCGTCGGTCAAAATCTTCCAAGAGTTGGATACATCAGGTTCCCCGTACTGCCAAATCAAATACTCGTGGTCGCCTCGACCAGGTCACGATGACAACAGACTTCAGGTTAAGTGGGATGGAACAGTAGTTAACACTCACTCGGCAGACGGGAGTGAAAACGAAAACACAGTTTGGACTGACGAAGTGCTGGTCGTAGCGTCTCCGAGTGACCTCACGAAACTCGAATTCATCGAGACTGGAGGTTCCGACTCGCTTGGGATGTTCCTCGACGCTGTCAGTGTGCAGTGTATCAGTGGCGACGGTGAGGAGACAGCGTGGGGGAAAGGAACACCCTTCGATGGCGGAAGCTGGGCGATGCACTTCGAGTGCGACTGCTAACAATAACAGTCATCCTCTGATTTTCACGCAATAATCAGTGCCCAGTGGGCGTTTCAGCGCCGCTCGTTACAGCGGGGTTCTCGGTGCGGGGAGTACTAACCGACGACACTACCCAGGGCCTCCACTATACATACTTACGTTGCACGTCGGGACTCACTCTGCTCCGTGTACGCCTGAAATTCAACCCGGCAGTGTCGGAGGATTGGCTGGCTGACCTGTCGACCGAGTTCAAACTGCTGGCGAGTCATCCCACGACGCTGACCTGCTTGGGGCCCTCGAAATTCAGGGACCGGATACGGACGCTATCGTTCGACGCTTCGACGACGCTCCGGAGGTGCGCTCGTATGACGTACTACACACCGACGAGCAAACGGTGTTACTCCGAGCGATGACGCCAGTCTCGGAGGGGCATCGTGCGAACCGGGCGTCTGGAACGCCTCCGGATCTTCCCGCCCGAATGCAAGGTGGGTGGCTACACACCGAGCTGATGGCCTCGAACGAGCAACTATCGCAGTTCACCGACGAGTTAGCGGCCGCTGGCATTCCGTCTCGGGTCCAGTCGTTGACGCAATCACGCGATTCGAATGAGCTACTCACGGACCGCCAACAGGAGTTCATCACCGAGGCAGTCAAACGGGGCCTATGATAACCCCCGAGGCTGTACGCTTACCGAACTCGCAGAGGCGTTCGGTATCAACAAATCAGCCGCGAGCGGGATTCCACACCGCGCAGAAGTCGGCTAATCAAGAATTCGCCGCGGGGCTGGTTCCGAAACCAAGCCGGGACTGAGAACGAGAGTAAACAACTCACGCTGAGTGACTCGATTTGATTCAACTAAATGAGGTTGGCAAGCACTTATCTGGATTCCTGCTAAATGTCATCCAAATGGAGGTACTGGACGCCAATGTCTGAGGGAGAACGCAGTCAATACGCGGGGACCACTGAGGAAATTCAGTACGACCCCTCGTCCAGTCGGTACGACCTCTTCGAGTGTCCCGACTGCGGGAGCGTCGTTCTCGCTCTCGGGCGCGACGATTCGCCGATATCCTGTCACGGTGAACCGATGCAGCGGGTAACCGACTGTACGATGAGTGTCAAGCCACCGGATATCCGACAGGTGCTTCTCCAAGCCTTCGGGCTTCCGAAAGCCGGTCTGGACATCTGTCTGTGTGTCATCGGTGAGGGACCACTCTCGGCAAGCGAGGTTGCAGAAACGCTCGGATACGACCGAAGCACGATGACGCGTTACCTGAACAAACTGGTCGAACTCGGCCTGCTTCGTCGGTCAGAACTGAACCGGGAGGGAGGTGGTGTCGTCAACGTGTATCACTCGGTCGACCTTGAGCGGATGCGTCACAAGACGTTACTCGGGTTCTACATCTGGGCTGGGGAGGCGGCGTCACTCATCGAGGAGGCGAATCTGGCCAAACAGGATTATCTCGAAGAAAACCCTGACCGAAAACTGCCGGACGTGTTCTGGGAGTCGTTTCCGAAAAACCAACAGTAGCCACCCCCGACCGAACTGGCCGAATCGCAGCCCCCTAGCTTACCTCCCACAACTGGTTTCGAGAACACGTACGTCCGTGCAAGTGAGACGAACTACCGACCGAGATACTTTACCACGGATACTGTTACTGTTGAACACATGGCTGATTTTGATGTGATTGTCATCGGTGGTGGAACGGGTAACAACGTCGCCGCGGCGGCTGCTAACGCGGGTCTCGACACTGCTCTGGTAGAACCGGGACCGTTAGGTGGAACGTGTCTGAACCGGGGGTGCAATCCCTCGAAGATGTTGATTCAGGCAGCAAATGCAGCGAATCACGTTCAAGATGCCGAGCGGTTCCACGTGGACGCAACCTTCAACGGAATCGACCACACCGCTGTCGTCAACGAGATGGACGACCTGCTCGGTGGAATCAGCGAGGACATGGAAGCACGGTACCGAGAAATCGAGCAGCTGACACTATTTAAGGAATACACTGAGTTCGTTGACGAGCGGACAATCAAACTCGGGGGCGAAAACGTCACCGCCAAAAAGATAGTCGTCGCGACCGGAAGTCGGCCGGTTGTCCCCCCAATCGACGGTCTCGACGACATCGACTATCTCACGAGCCAGGATGCCCTCTACCTTCGACAACCACCCGAAAGCCTCGTTATTCTCGGTGGGGGCTACATCGCGGTCGAATTAGGCTATTTCTTCCAGTCGGTTGGAACCGAAGTCACAATCGTCGAGATGATGGATTCGCTGGTCCCTCGGGAAGACGACGACATTGCCGCAGCGTTCACAGAAATCGCGTCCGAGCGCCACGATGTCTACACCGGTCACCGTGTGACTGCTGTCGAGGAGCGCAGTGGCCGTTATGCGGTCCACGCCGAAACCGAGGCAGGTTCGGAACTGACCGTCGAAGGAAGCGAGGTACTCGTTGCACTCGGACGTCGACCCAACAGCGACAACTTGGGCATCGACGCGGCGGGTATCGAGACCGACGACCGGGGATTCGTCCAGACGAACGAGTATCTAGAGACGAGCGCCGAAAACGTGTGGGCACAGGGTGACGTCGCTGGCAACGCCTTGTTCAAACACGCCGGTGACTACGAGACTCGCCACACGGTAGCGAACGTCGTCCACGACGAGCGCAGGGTCATTGACTTCTCGGCGATGCCCCACACGATCTTCACCAACCCGCAGATCGCGGGCGTCGGCGCGACAGGGGAGGACCTCGAGGAAGAAAGAACGGAGTACGTCGTCGGTCGGGCATCATTCGCCGACTCGGCGATGGGACGGGCGAAAAAGCTAGAGGAGGGTTTCATGAAGGTCCTTGCCGCTCCCGATGGGGAGATACTGGGAACTCATGCCATTGGATACGAAGCGTCGGCGCTGCTTCACGAGGCCGTTGTCGCGATGCGACACGACCTTTCTATTGACGACGTTGCTGGCACCATCCATGCGCACCCGACGTTGAGTAAGGTGGTCGAGGCTGCGTTCCGGGACGTGCCGAACTAATCGGCTTCCGTCTATCCCGGAGCACCACCGTGAGCTATTTACTCGCCTGAAATTCCGATGCCCGTTGTTCACCCAGGTCCATTAGCTCCTGTAAGAACGCCGGACTTCTGTCGACCTTCGTAGAGCAATGGTATTCGCGTCCCATCTGGATCCGGTGGGTTTCGATCTTTTTGAAGTCGCTTTTGGAGAGATGCCCTTCGTCGATCCATTCGTTGACGCGCTCGACGGCCCGAAGCTCTTGGTTCAGCGAGATGTTCCCTGATAATTCGTTCCGTCGGTCGGCGATTTCCTCGAGCGAGGTTGGTTCTTCTGCCCGCGTCTGGGGATTGATTTGAATCACCCACAGCTCTTCGGGTTTGCGCTCCACATCGGCGACCACAAGGTCACTGATAGGTGGATTTTGGCTGAATAGCCCGTCCCAGTGGTAGTGGCCGTTTATTTCGACGGCTTCGAAGAGGTTCGGGACGGCTGCGCTGGCAAGTACCGCCTCGGGAGTTACGTCCTCGTTCGTGAACGTCTCGAACTCGCCAGCGTTGATGTTGACCGTCCCCACCACGAGTTCGGGAGTCTCACGGCCACAGAGATCGGGCACCGAATCGAAGTCGATGTGACGGTTGAGGACGCGCTTGATACGATTTTTACCGAGCTGTGACCCCGGTAGCTGGTAGGGGCTAAATTGTGGGAACGGGTAGCCGTTGCTCTCCATGTGGTGCCATCCGACAACCCAGTCGTTGGTGATCCTATCTGGAATGGTGTCCGCGGCGAGGTCCCCCCAGAGTGCGTCGAGAAGTTCGATGGAATGTTCCGCGTCGGCCGTGACGAGGCCGTACCACACTGCGAGTGCGTTGAACGCACCGCCGGACGTTCCGCTGATGCCGACTAGCTCGTACTCGTCGTTCCATTCGCGGAGTAACTCCTGCAGTACGCCTGCGGTGAATGCCGTGTGACTGCCGCCGCCTTGACAGGCAATCGCGACTTTCGTGGAATCGGTCTCACTCATAAGTCGTTGTGCAATTCATTCATAGGTTATCGTATGATTTGTCCATAGATTGTCGTGTGATTTACTCATAGGTCGTCGTGTACCCCCCATCCCAGAGCAAGTCGCCGCCGTTGAGATGCTTGCCGTGGCTGGAGAACCCGAACACGAAGAGGTTTGCAACCTCGGCGGGTGTCATCATCTCCTTGGTGCGGGCCTGTCCGAGCATTACGTCCTCGACGACCTCCCGTTTGGAGATACCTCGCTCCTCGGCCGTGTCTTCGATTTGATTTACCATCAACGGGGTGAGGACGTACCCGACGCTGACTGAAAAGCCTCGAAGCGTCCCCTCGCCCTCGGCAGCGATGGCTCGGGTGAGTCCCTCGAGACCGTGCTTCGCAGTGATGTACGCGGGCTTGTCTTGGGTCGCGTAGTGACCGTGCACCGAAGACATGTTGCCGATGGCACCGGCACCGTCGTCCGTCTCACGGATGTGCGGCATCGCGTGCTTCGCTGTTAGAAACGGTGCGCGCAACATAACGTCCAGAAGGAGGTCGTACTTCTCCATTGGGAACTCCGGAATCGACGCGATGTGTTGCATTCCGGCGATGTTTGCGACGTATCTGAGCTCTCCGTGCTCGGCCGCAGCCTCGACCATCGTCTCGACGTCAGCGTCGTCAGTGAGGTCGGTGGTCACTGGATGGACCGTGCCTGACGCGTCGACGTCAGCAGCGATGTCGATTGTCTCTTCGAGACCCTCCTCGTCGATGTCGGCACCGATAACCGAGATTCCATTCGCGGCCAAGGCAACCGCAGTCGCCTGACCAATACCCGATGCAGCCCCCGTCACGACGGCCGTGGTTTCGGGACCGAAGTGTGGGTCGTCGAGAACAAGCAGGTCGTCGGCGGTTAGTTCTGGCTCGGTGAGATCGAACGCTTCGGAAGACATACGTGTGCAGACCCAACGTAGCCAGAGCGTATAGTGGTATATCGGGTGTGTAACGCAGGGACACAACGACGTCAGTCAACTCGTTGTAGCCAATCTTGTTCGCGTTTGAACACCCCCCTACGCGAGAAGTTCGCTTCCGAGCACGATTACGCCGACAATCGCGAAAACCACCCCGAGCGCCGGTTCCATAAGCTCACTCGGAACGTACTTCCCGACCCGTGTACCGATGGTGCCACCAATAAGGACACCAGGAATCGACCAGGCGACAACATACCACACCGGAGTAGCAGCGAGTGCGTGGACGGCCGCACCAGCGATTGCGGCGATTGCAAGGACAAATACACTCGTCGCAACTGCAACCCGAGGCGGTAGCCGACATCGGACGATTAACTGTGTGGTCGTTACTTCGGGGAGTCCGGCACTGATGAGGCCCGTGATGAACCCACCGGCGGTGGCGAGGCCGACCCCGGGTGGTCGCCAGCAGGTATCGTACGTGAACGTCTCACCGTCGGTCGTCTCGATAACAGTTTCTCCACGGCCGGAGTTCTTTTCTTCGAGAAATGCGCCTTCGCACTCGCCCGGAACGCATTCTTCCGGTGGGTCGTAATACACGAGGAAACCACCTAATACGAGCAGTCCGATTCCGAATACGACCGTGAGCAGCGTCGTGGGAACGAAGTGAGCGGCGAGCGCCCCGCTCACGAC
The DNA here is from genome assembly GCF_000306765.2 of Haloferax mediterranei ATCC 33500. NCBI lineage: Archaea > Methanobacteriati > Methanobacteriota > Halobacteria > Halobacteriales > Haloferacaceae > Haloferax > Haloferax mediterranei. Next base: position 471,377 of record NC_017944.1, on the reverse strand, counting down.
CGCGGGCACTGCACCGAGGAGTAGCCACTTCGCAGTGGCGTAGTCGACAACCCGTTGGCGCACGTAATTTAATAGGCCGTTCCCCATTCCGAACACTTCGGTCAACAGTCCAGCCCCAATCGCTTGCGAGGGTGAGAGGCCGACGACCAGCATGAAAAACGGGCTAAAGAATAGCGCCCCCGAGACACCCGATGAAAGTGCAACCATCGAAAAGATGATTGACGCTGGGAATACCCACCAGTGCGCGAGGAACTGCTTCGTTGGGAAGTCAGCTAGTGTGGGAAAGGTCTATAGCACAATGTCGATGGCTTCGAGCCCGGCCGACCCGTTCAAAAACGATACGGCGAATAGCCCGAAAACACCGACGAATCCACTAAGTACGACGGTTTGGTTTTTGGTCATCGTTCTGTATCTCTCTGTCTACGGGTGCGTTGAGTACTATTGTCGCAGTTCAAAATGGCCGATGAGAATCCACCGTCACGAATCATAATTTTCGTTGTAGTCGTCCTTGTTCACCAGATACTACTCGAAGAGTTCTGAGATGGCTTCCTCGTCGGGGACCCACCCGACGAACTCACCACCCTCGAACGGAAGGTCGACAGCGGCAATGTAGTTACACAGCCCGACATAGAAGTCCACGAGAAGACCGAGTGCAACGATCTCCGCCGGTGAGTAGTGTCGAGTGAGCGCAGTATGAATCTGATCAGTCACAGTACCTGACTCGACGGCACGGGCGTATTGGAGCAAGACGAATTCAGCGTCGTCGAATGTGGATAAATCGCCGCCACCGATTGCTTGCATCTCCTCAATCGTGACACCCTTGCCACGAGCGATGTCGACGTGCTGGTGCCACTCGTAGCGAGCGCCACGAGCTTTCGCAACGGTGAGGATAACGAGTTCTTTGCGCCTGTCTCCGAGTTGGTCGTACAGCGTGTTCAGATACTCCAGCGTGGCTTCGAGAACTTCCGGATTGTGCGCCCACGCACGGAAGATGTGGCGGTCGCCGAGGTAGTCGTCACTGAACAGGTGGTGATACTCCTCTGGGATGTCGTCTAATTCGAGTAGCGGAAGTCGTGTCATGTGTCTTGGAATTGTTGTAGTAAGTCCGTGTCTGATTTCGGAACACAGTGGTACCTATCGACACTCTCCTTACGCGAGGATTCCGGCCCCGAGGAACGCGCCGAGGACGACGCCGTAGACGACGTGGACCGTCCCGAACATCGTCATCATGTCGCGGTCGGGTTCCGCCCCGATGACCATCCGCATCCAGAATACCATTCCCCCGACCATGAGGAGGATTCCGTAAGCGAGGCCGAGTCCGACGGCAACGATGGTGGAGCTGAGAGCGAGGCCGAGTCCGACGGCAACGATGGTGGAGCTGAGAGCGAGGCCGACCAACGGAACACCGACAGCAAAGACGGCACCAGCGACGATGCCGTAGGCTATGTGTAACACCATTCCGGGCATCGCGTAATCCTCTGGCTCACCTCCCGCGACCTTCGAAACGAGCCGCGCCGTTGGTGGTGGCCCACCATCGCCCAGTATCATCATCACGATAGTCATAACAATCGTTGCAACAACGCCCCCTGCCAGACCAGCAATCACGGATGCCATAATCTCATTTTATCAGACTCGGGATAGCTATTAAACCGCGACGCGGTCGTTGACTGTAGACGCACACTTGCGTAAGAATATCAACCCCGGCAGGATAAACTGGCAGTCATACGGCTCGAGATACCGAGCAAAGCTGTTCTCCTAACCGAGCGAACGCTACTGAGCCAGTACTGCCTACTGTAGACTCTTCTTGGCTGGTATCCGATTTTCAAGCACGCGATTCGACCGCTGAAAATCCATAATTGTGGATGAGAAACACAATTCTAGTGAGGACGAACGTGCCCACCTAATCTGGAATCATGGACGTAGTTGGTGTGTGTTTGAGAAAATTGATTCATTTTCAGATGAATTTTCGGCCGGCGGAGCCACACCAACCGAACTCCCCCTAACGCAAGGATTTCAGCTAAATATCAATAGACATTGATAGAAAATGCAGTTCCCACGAGATCGTATTTCTCAGTGAACTAATCGGGAGATACAACCATTTGGGTTGGTACCGTTTCACCCAATTGACCCGACATCGAAGGCCGATTCTACTCAACAGATATTGTGGTAACAAAACAAAACTAGTTGGCATTTGTTTTGACAACGGTCTCGCCAACCACTATCTGCATCCTGATGCGGCACGACCGTCGTCCAGAAGGCGAACCAACGGATGGCCAAGCAGAGTGGCATAAGATACTTCATACAGTCCGGCGAATGTATATGCATATCATCGGTTTAATGCATTACTGTACTATGTGTCTTACATCAACCCGAACACAGAATAACGTTGTTGAGTCGTCCGTTTCGGGGTGTAGCCCAGTCACCTGTCGTTAGGAGTGCCCCGGGGTGTGGCATCGGTTACGAGCTTTCTTTAATACAGCTGGTGCACTATGCTTACAAGGGTACTGGTGTAACGGTTTATTACCAGTCGGAAACTACCTTTCCCGAGCGTAAGGTACTGCTATCAATTGATTATCTGTACCTCTGCGGTCGTTGCGTCGTGGGTGCGGAACGCTACGCAGTATCGGTACTGCGTCGTGGTCGGTTTATTCGGGAGACTTCGAATTCGTTGTCATCCTTCTCCCACTCGAACGTGATTTCGTTGCCGACCCACGTGAATTCATCCGGACTGTACTCCATCCTCACTCCACCGTCGATTTCTATCTCTATCTCGTCGTCCTTTTCCCACTCGAAGTCCACCGAGACGCCCTCGTACTCGAGTTTCGCGTCTTCGACTTCTACGTCGGTGTCAGCAGCGTCGTCGGGCGTTTCGAACTCGATGTCGTTGCCTCCGTTGTACTCGAAATCGAACGCATCGGTTTCGGTGACTACCGTCACCTCGATCGACTCCGACTCGGCTTCGAAATCAATATTCGGTTCACCGACAGTCGTGAATTCGACACCGTCCGGTCCCGCCTCGAACTCGACGCTCCGGTACTCGAACTCGACGCTCCCGTCCGCATCGAGTTCGTAGCTGAGTTCGCCCCTATCGCGGGCGAGGTCATCACTCGTCGCTGTCGCATCGGCTTTCGTTTGTTCGTCAGGTGTCCCGTCAGGCGCTCCAGTGTTAAATCGGCCAGGCGTAAACAGCCGAAAGCCGACTAACAAGACGGAAACCCCGGACCCAACGCTCAGTACCCACTTTCGTCTCGGGAGGTCAGCCATCCACACTTCCTCCATCTAACACATCGTGAACAGAGAATATCAAGCCGTAGTATCAGTTCGGTAACTGACTTACTACGACGTTTCTACGCGAGACGGAGAACAGCTTCCCGCCCGGATACCCCTCACCGAGCCGGGAGACGGCAACCCTCAGTCGTCGAAGTCGAGGTCGTCGTCATCACGGTGTGAACTGATGAGGGTACCGTTCACGTCGTAGATACGTCGGACGTCGTCGCCGTCCTCATCGTCCTTGTCGAACACTCGGAGTGTGCCGTTCTCGTCGAACTGCCACTCCTTTTCGTCACCGTCGTCATCCTCGTCTCGCCGGAATCGGAGCGTTCCATTCTCGTCGTAGACCCGTTCTTCTTCGTCGCCATCGGCATCCTCTTCCCGTCGGAATCTGAGGGTTCCGTTCTCGTCGTAGACCCATTCTTCTTCGTCACCATCGGCATCCTCCTCAACACGACGACGGACGGTACCGTTACTGTCGAACTCCGTCCGCTCTTCATCACCGTCGTCGTCAATCTCCTCGACGAATCCACCCTCAGGTCCGGTGCAGGACTCGAACTCTTCGCCGTCGCTGGTTTCGTACTCGACGAATCGACTGCACCGGTCAGTCGACCCGGAGTCGAACTCGATGATGTCGTCATCTGCGCGGGCTGAGCCAACGGCCGTTGTGCTCCACGTAATTCCAGCGACCAGAGCACCGACCGCTCTCAGATACCTGCGCCGACAGGTTAGTCGCTCGTTCATCCTTATTGTTGGTTCTCGACGGTAATAAGTAACTGGTAAACTTGGTTCTCGAACCTCCCGACAGTCCAATGTATGACGGTACATGTAGGTGACTGGAACGTCATCGTTGACAGCACACAGTTCCGCTCTTCACCGCCTGTGGAGCGTATCACTCGGTTGATTTCTTGCACATGGTGTGCTGCTACTCACTGGCTTGAGTATCGTAAGAAAAGCTATTTTATTCTACTCGGAGTATACTGCGTTGAGGCAGGTCAGGACACGGCCACTTCGGATTCGGATAACCCTACCGAATCGTATGGTCAGCCATCCACACAACTAGATCCTGTTCCTGTCTCGTGCTGAACTGGGCCTTTTCACACTCCCAACCCCCTACCATCGTTCCCACCCCCTTCACCGTTATTGGGTGTCCGTCTAAGGAGATCTCCGGTACTGGCAGGTCGAACAATAGCTGATTGTTACTCCACGAGAGTAGCTCACTGATTGACTTCGACCTCGCCATGATTGGCTTACACTCGCCAAAAGTCGAGTTCCGAGGCGGTGGGGGTTCACCCGGGATGGTCGTGCGTCTCTTCAAGGAATGTTGTCAGGAGTTTCCACGTCGCCCGTCTGAGGTGCTGATGGAGCGTTGCGGAGGAGACGTCCATCGACTCGGCTATCTCTTCGGCAGTGCTTCCGCGCGGCCAGTCGTAGTAGCCGGCGTGGTACGCGGCTTTTATGGCTTGTCTCTGCTTCTCTGTGAGACGGTCCTCAGCCGTGTTACGGAGGTCAGTAACGGTCTGAACCGAACGGTCGACCGTCCGTTTAGCCGTTATCTCCACGGTGGGATAGAGCGACTGGAGTGCCTCAATCACTTCCTGAAGGTTCGTGGTCTGGGATGTCTCGATAACGAGTGTGCCGTCCCCGTCTTCTGCCACGGCGTTTTGGACGGTTGCACCGACTTCGGCCATGGTCTGCAGGACCGATTCAGTCTTGATTACTTCGAACAGACACTCCTCTTCCTGCTCTTTGATGACTCGGCTGTGGGTAACCGTCTCCATGTCCTCGGCCACCTCGCTCACGGTGTCGGCCGACGCCTCGTCAGCCCAGAGGTAGCAGAGGTAATTGCCGTCCTCTGCGGGAGCAGTCCCCTCAAGTCGACAGCGACAGCCGAGTTTCTCGGAGAAGTAGACGGGGAGATTCGACTGATCTGTGAGCTCGAACTCGAGTTCGACGATTTCGTCTGACTGGAGTAGCTCCCTGTTCCGAAGAGCGTTGATACTGAATCCGATTGCGTCCCCGAGGACTTTCAATCCCGACTGCGCATGTTCCCCGAAGGCGTCTTCACGAGCAGCGTCCACGACGAGCACCCCGTAGATTCGGTTCCCGTAACGCAACGGGATGGCTGCGGTAACCTCGACTTCGCCCTCGGAGGGTGGCTCTACTTCGGGTGTCGACGTGTTACTGTTGACTTGGTACAGTCGTGCGATACTGAGTTCACCCGTCTCGATTGCCTGTTTGACCGTTCCGTTTCCAATCCGGGGCAGTTTCATCTGCTCGATTGCATCCAGATACCCGTCTTCGACGCCTGCACCCGTCTTGATAAGAATTCCATCCGTGACCCCGTTCACTTCAGCTATCCACGCGCTGCGGTAGAGGTTCGATTCGGCCAACTGCCGGCAAACCTGATTTTCGATTCCATCGCGCGTGCCAGCCTTGACCAACTCTCTGACGACATCCTGGATGAGTATGTTAATCCGGTTGAGCGTGTCGAGTTGGTCACGTTGGTTTCGGCACTCATGTTTTTGCTCCTGGATGGTGTGCTCGCGCTCGGCGCGATTGAGGTGGGCCGTAACGGTCGCTGAAAGCACTTCCAGCAACTGGATGTCGGATTCAGAGACCTCAGTTCCCGAAGGGACGAACACGGTCAACGTTCCGTGTTCCCCGAGTGGGAAGTGAAAGCTCGTCTCGCCGCTTGTCTCCCCAACGACGGTCTCGCTGCCATCAATTTCGTCGTTACGCACCGCTTCGCCTCGGCGGTACGCATGGCCGGCGAGGGTAGCGCCGAGTTCGAATGCAGGCCGCGAGTCGATGAGTTGCTCGGCAGCGTCGGTCATCTCGATAGGGGTAAGGGTGTTCGTCTCTTCGTCAAACATCCGCACGCCACTAACGTCGAACCCAACGACCTGCTCAACGGCATCGAGAGCGGCTTTCGCGATGGCCTGAGGGTCTTCCGCCTGAGGCAGTTCTCGGCTCGCCTTGTTGAGCGTCTTGAGTTGTCGCTTGTGTTCCTTCCGGTCGGAGATATCGATAAGCACGCCGGTCGTTCCACGGAACTCCGCATCGGGTCCAGCAGGGAGTTCGCTGAACCGAATTTCGAGTGGGATGACGTTCCCGTTTTTGGTTCGGATCGGTGCCTCAGCAGTCATCACGTCTTGGTCGGATTGGTAGAGCTGTTTACGAGCTTCTCGGGCGCTCTCGGCGTCAACAACCCGCAGCGGCTCGCTTGATGATGAGGTGTTGACTAGCAGGTCCTCGTAGTCTGCCGGATCGACATCATCGGCCTCACCCGCAAGAAGGTCCGTCAACGGTCTTCCGATGAGTTCCTCTCGGTCGTAGTTCGTCAGCTCGCACGCGCCGTCGTTGACGAGAGTGAACCGGAGGTTCTCGTCGGCGGCGTACACCCCCTCACCGACTGCTTCCACCATTGTCCGATACCGCTCTAGTTTCTGCTTTCGCTGAACCCGTCCGGAGATGTCCCGAACGCAGGCGAGTACGTGTGGGTCACCCTCGAATTCGATTCTCGATGCCGAAATTTCAACTGAAAGGGTCGAACCGTCGGCGGTGCGGTGTTCGAGGGCGTCGGAACAGGCTGTGCCCGCTTCTAACACCTCGTCGACGAACCGGTCAAATGTGGTCGTATCGTACGAGTAGAGTTCAGACGGAGCAGTCGACAGGAGGTCATCTCGATTGTATCCAAACAACTCACATGCTCTGGGGTTGCAAGCAACCATCTCGTCGTGCTCGTTGTCAAAGACGACCATTGCATCGTTGCTCTCTTCGAAGATTTTCCGGAGGAGGGATTCACCGACGTTCGCTCGGGACTGTGACGGTTCACCGTGTCTAGTCCGTTCGTGAATTCGCAGAGTAAAAAACCGGGATTGCTCGTAGTCGGTCGCGTCCACGGTGAACGACACGGGAACTTCGTGGCCCTCGGCATGGACGAGAGAACTATCAGTGACTGCTCTATGCGGTCGCTCGGGTGGGGTCGCAGCACGTTGGATAGTCTCGAGTGGGGTGTCGTGGTCCGTCGGAAAGAATCGAACGATAGACTTGCCAACTAGTGTGTCTGGGTCATGCCCCAAGAGCCGCTCAACTGGTGGGTTCGCGAAGACAACAGTCCCTCCCTGGTCAATCGAGATGATTCCTTCGCCGGGGTCGATGATCACCTCCCGTAGGAACCGCCTTCCGGACGTTGTTACTGATGACATGTGTTATAATCGGCTGTGTGATAGCATAATACTGCCTTGGTTTCGTAGTTATCCCGGGTTGACGATGGCGGCGAATAGCCATTCTTGACGAATTACACGAGTAAACGAGAGCCTCGAAAGCCAAACAGTCAACGACACCGAGTCGTTCGGTGGGTCCGATTTTAGTCGACTGTTGAATGGGTCCGACTACGTGTTCCAGACGCTTCTGTGTGGCAGACAGCGTGGGTGTTCCGCTCTGCTACGTGTCTCGACGGAGGACCCAGATAGAAGCATCGTAGGGGTAACGAGGTTCGAGTAGACCCCGGAATTTAAGCACGTAGGTAGGTGTGCTGCTAGCCATGTTGCCATTCGTTCTATAGAGCTAGGTCCCTTTTGTTAGTCTGGACTAGTCATGGGGACGAAAAACCAAACGTATGGGGGGGCAGCGACCCACAGTAGCCGAGACGGACGGCCGTTCCGTCACACTTCGAAGTCATTCCAGCAGGAGCTGAACACCTTGGCACAGCTCATTGGGCGGAAGTGGAACTTAGTTATTATTGCGACACTCCTCAATGAGGGGCCGATGGGGTTCAGTAAGATCGAAAGCGAGGTCGAGGGGATTTCCAATAAGGTCCTCGCGGAGAGCCTCCGGACGCTTGAAGAGCACGGAGTAATAAACCGTGACATACTCAGCGAGCGTCCGTTTCGAGTCGAGTACTCGCTGACGAAGCAGGGTGCCGCCTTCGAACCACTCATCGAACGAGTGCGGTATGGCGACCTTCAGGTCACCTCCACAGATACCTGAAGCCGACATTTTCGGTGGTCGGTCGTCGGAGAGGGCATGGGAATCCCTCGCCGACTGGAGTGTTCGTGACTATAGTAGGGCGGCGTCTCGAAATCTCAACCGGAGTCCACACTCACAGTTGCTCACAGGCGTACCGAAGGACTGCCAGCAACACTGCTGCTGGCCTCGTATCGGGCCGAAAAATACGGCTACAGGATAGACTGCTGCCAGGGTGATGGACACGTGAAATCACGCCGGGTTCGTTCTTTATTTGGTGATACGATACTGGTGGCAGCACCGACGAACATAGTAATTGCTAGGCATGTTTGCGAACACTCTCATAGATATACGTCCAGATTTCGTTTATATACCTCTCGGGGCCGCATTCTCTCGAAAACTGAATGTACTGATTGCCGGGTAACCGGGTGTCTGATGTCTCACCGTCTGCGCATGGCCTCATGGTATGAAGATATTTTTACTGAGGAACCCATTAGTTATAATAATATTATATATCCCTAATCCCTACAGCTATATGCCCACAGTCGGGATGGATTCGAAGTGATTCTGCTAACATAGATTCAGCCGATTCTGTCCTAACTCGTGGGGTGATAGACGACGAGATGAGACCATGAAAGACACATTCCGATTAGTACTGATACTGTTTCTGGCGATTGGTATGGTTACCGCTGGTGGCGCGATGTCGGTAGCTGCCGATCACCAGAGCAACGAAGTTGACATCGATACCGACGACGGCGAAATAGAACACGACGGCGACGACGCCGAAGTCGAAGACGACGACGGAGACCTCGACTTCGAATCCAACGAGGACGATAAAGAGGCCGACATCGAGTTCGAAGATCTAGAACTCGAACAAGATGACGATGACCTCGACTTCGAAGACGATGAAGACGACCTCGACTTCGAGAGCCACGACGGCGGTGACGACGTCGACGTAGAGACAGACGACCACGAAATCGAACAGCACGACGACGAGGTCGAAGTCGAGGACGACGAAAACGACCTCGACTTCGAGGCTGACGAGGACGGTGACCGCACCGATATCGAGTTCGATGACGTCGAAATCGAGCAAGATGGTAACCGCCTCGAGGTTGAAGACGATACCGACGGCCACGACCTCGACTACGAGGCCGAAGACGACGACCTCGACGTCGAACACGACGAGGCCGAAATCGAGAAGCACGGCGACGAAGCCGACGTTGAGTTGGAGGACCTCGAGTTCGAGAACGACGGCGACCTCGACATCGAGTTCGACGGCAGCGGCGGAATCGACATTGACCTCGACGGTGACGACATCGATGTCGACACCGACGACCACGAGATCGAACAGGACGGCGACGACCTCGAAGTCGAGGATGACGACAATAACCTCGACTTAGAGAGCGACGGCGACGACCACGAACTCGAGGCCGACGACGAACACGACATCGAACACAACGGTGACGATGTCGACGTCGAAGGCGAAGACTTCGAGTTCGAGAACAACGGCGATCTCGACTTCGAGACCGACGAGCAGGAGATCGAGTTAGATGACGACGACCTCGAAGTCGACACCGACGACGGCATCGACTTCGAGAACGACGGCGACGAAGTCGAGTTCGAGGATGACGACCACGACATCGAACAAGATGGTAGCGATGTCGACGTCGAAGACCACGATGAGGACTTCGAGTTCGAACAGGACGACGACGAGGCAGAGCTAGAGACCGATGACCACGACATCGAACACAGTGGTGACAACCTCGATGTCGAGGACGACGACGGCCTCGACCTCGAGTCCGACGGCGAAAGCATCGACCTCGAGCGCGACGATAACGACGACACTGAAGTCGGAGCGTTCCTTGACGACCTGACCCGAAGTGAGATCATCGAACTCGGTACCACGGTCGGCGCGGACGACTACGATGACCTCGCGGACATGGACGTCGAGGACCTCGACGACAACGAGGTCAACATGCTCGAAACCATGCTCACCGACGACGACAGCGAGGGCAGTACCGAGTAACAACGAGCAAACTCAACGGTACTGCCAAATTTCCGGGACAGTGAGTATGACGCGGCTCTCGCTGCGAGAGCTGAGATAGCGCCTCCTCACTTTCACCACTAGACGGTGATACCGGGCGAGTTCCGGTTCAACACTGTGTCCTATTGCTCGGCATCCGCAGTGGTCGGACACAGTAACAACACGCGTATGAAACAAAGTAATAGATTCGCGCTGATTACGTTCCTCGTGGTCGCCCTGCTCATCGGCACCGCGGCGCCGGCAGCGGTCGCGGTATCGGGGGACGCTGTCAGCTCTGAGTTAGCAACGGACCCGCCCGATGTCGGTCCCGTCAGCGACCACGAGACGGTCGCAGATGACGACGACGGTGGTGATAACAGCGACGATAGCGACGAGGTAGAGGTCGACACTGAGGATGGCGAAATAGAACACGACGGCGACGTCCTCGAGATCGATGACTTCGAGGACGATTTCGACTTCGAGTCCAACGAGGACGATGACGAAGTCGAAATCGACTTCGAGGACCTGGATATCGAACAGGATGATGAGAACGTCGAGGTCGAAGACGACGAAGCAGACCTCGACTTCGAAAACGACGGCGACGAGGTCGAAGCGGAGTCAGGCGACCACGAGATCGAACAAGACGATGACGACCTCGAGGTCGAAGACCACGAAGACGGTCTCGACTTCGAGAGTGACGACGGCGGCGAAGAAGTCGATATCGACTTCGAGGGTCTAGACATCGAGCAGCACGGTGAGAGCGCGGAGGTCGAAACTGACGAAATCGAGTACGAGCGCGGCGGCAACAAGTTCGAAGATGACTCAGACGACCTCGAATTCGAGAACGAAGACGTCGAGGTCGAACGCGACCACGGCGAGGTCGAGATCGAGACTGACGAGCACGAGATCGAACACGACGGTGAGAAACTCGAAGTTGAAAAGGCGGGCTTCAACTTCGAAAACCTCGGCAAGGAAGATGAAGTTGACGTCGAGGCAAACGGTATCGAGGTCGAACAGGACGGCGACGACGCCGAAGTCGAGGACGAAAACGGCTTCGACTTCGAGAACGACGGTGACCGCCTCGAGTTCGAAGACGCCGGTGGGTTGGTCGACTTAGAGGCGACTGACGATGCAACCGATATCGAATTCGACGGTGGTGAGATCGAGCAACTCGACGACGCCCTCGACGTCGAAACCGATGAGGTCGACTTCGAGAACGACGGCGACGAAGTCGAGTTCGAGACCGACGACCACGACATCGAACAGGACGACGACGATGTCGATGTCGAAGACGATGAAGACGACATCGACTTCGAGAGCACCGACGGCGGTGACGACGTCGAATTCGAGACGGCGGACCACGGGATCGAACAGGACGACGACGACCTTGAGGTCGAAGACCACGAGGACGATATCGACTTCGAGAACGACGACGACGAGGTCGAGTTCGAGACCGACGACCACGACATCGAGCAGCGCGGTGATGCAGTCGACGTCGAGATCGATGACCTCGAGTTGGAGTCCGACGGTGAAACCGTCGACCTCGAACGTGACAAACACGAGGATATCGAAGTCGGCGCGTTCCTCGACGACTTGACCCGAGACGAGATCATCGAACTCGGCACCGAGACCGGTGCGGACGACCTCGATGACCTCGCGGACATGGACATCGATGAGCTCGATGACGACGAAATCGAGATGCTCGAGAGCATGCTCTCCGACGGCGGCGAGTAGTCAAGCAGCCGAGTCCCCCGTCGGATCATCGGGATATCCGTGACGGTCGGTACTGCAAGGCCCTCACGGGCCAAAGCGTGCCTCATTTTTCACATAACTGGGCTTGAGAGTCACGACTGGGGATGCAGATGTCGACACTCGGTTACGGTGGCGTAAGTTGTTGTCCAACCGTTCACGATGTGAGTGGGGCTTGATGCCCTGACTCGCGAGTTGTCTCGCACTTATGCGAGTTGACGTACATTGTTCAGTTGAGACCGACCACCCGGTTCAGCGCGTTTATGACCCGAAACCACCAGTTCACAGTCGTCGTTGTCTTCATCGTCGTAGCCACTGTTCTCGGAAGCGTTCCACCGCCGGTAACGGCCACGGATACGGTGCCGACCGACTCGGATTTCGGGACCGAACAGCTACTCGGGGCCGGATTCGAAGCGGTTGGAAGTAGTGTTGATGACGGTGGGAGAGTCGCCGTGACGGACAATTCGACGCACGATGACGAGGATGGCGAGGACGACGGAGATGATCACGTCGATGATGACGAAGACGATGGCAGCTTCGAGTTCGGTGACGATGGAGAAGACCACACCGACAACGACGAGGACGACCACGTCGATGAGGACGATGATACCGAGGACGGCTTCGAGTTCGATGACGGAGACGAGGATGAACATAACGAGGAGGATGACGAGGATAGCTTCGAATTCGGTGACGATGGGGATGAGGAAGGCCACACCGATGACGAAGAAGGCGAAGACGACGAAGCTGCCGAAGATGGCTTCAAATTCGATGACGACGAGGATGGTCACGCTGCGGATGACGAGGGTAGTTTCGAATTCGGTGACGGCGACGATGACGACCACTCCAGTGATGACGAAGACGGTTTCGAATTCGGTGATGACCACGATGACGACCACGCCAGGGATGACCACGCCGAGGCTGACAAAGACGGCGGAGACGACGGCCTCGGCCACGCCGGAGAAGAAGAATCCGAATCGAACGACGAGGCAGCGGAGCAGTCCGTCCCGGATGACCCAAACGCCACTAACAGAATAGACTCACCGGAATCGCGCATCCCAGTCGCTCGGGCAACCGATGTCGAGGCAGGCGATGACGGCATAGAGCAGGAGCTGATAGTCAGCGGCGAAGTCGAACGGGGGGGAGATACAGACACGTTCGAAATCGACGTCTCGGCCGCCACAGACGCTGGCACGACTATCACGTCCGTTGAGGCCACCCCCGGGGCAGATACCGCGGCGGCCACCGCGTCCTTCAGTGACGGGACTGTCACTGTCTCCATTCGGGACGATGCCGGCGACGCGGACACGGACGTCATCGCCAAAATATCGCTCGTACAGGACACGCAGCGTACAGTCCCAGCGCCGGGGGTAACGTACGACGTCACGCAGTACGCGAGCGACGCAACCACGACAGTTCGGGCCACTGCGACAATGCAGTTCGACCGGGTTCGGAAGGTCGGTAGCGCCGAGGCCCGAGAGAACCAGGCGGACATCGCGGAGAAACAGCAGGGCGCCAGTAGCGCCGAATCAGCGCGCGCCGCCCTCGCGACGAACACGGTTTCCGTCGACCGCGGGGACGTCGCGACGCTCCCGATTCGAATCGCTGGAGAGACCGACTCAGCAACCCTCACTATCGAGAGCGGTGCAAGCGACTACCAGGCCGACACGGCAGTGACGGACGGTGATGGCGACGGGGTTGTTATCGTCGAGTTCGATACCCGGGCCGCCGGGGCCACCGACTCAGTGTCACCCGTCGTGTGGACGGCCGATGCGGACGATGCGGCGACGCTCCGTAATCAGGTCACGTCGGACGCCGCGCTACCCCCCGGTGGCTATCGGATTCGGGTCGCCGCCCAGACCGACGGCACCACCGAATCGACACCGACGGACGCCGGGATACTCTCGATTGGAACACGGAGTACGGATAAGATACAGGTGCTGACCGCACCCGGCTCAGTCGACCCGGACGTCGATGGCGATGGAACCGTCGAGATGGTCGATCTCGTCGCATTGGACCGGTCCGGTCGACTCTCAGCGGATCAAACTATTGCGACGACCGACTGGGTCGTTCTACAGGTCAAGGCGTCCGGACTCGAAGGACTCGTCCGGAATCGAAGCACGTTCGACGCTGCCATCGGTGACGAACTTGCGCTCGTAATCACCCGTGTCAACGAGGAGTCGACTGAGACAAATAGTTCAGCCGTACGGCTGGAGACGGACAACCTAACCGCCAACGATGCCGTCACACTGGTTCCGGCACCCGGACGCGACAACTACTTCGTCGTCATCAACGCGAGTCGGGCCACAGTCACCGATGGCAGTACGACAACCGGGGTCGCAGTCCCCGACGCTGTGTATCGGGCCACGTTCGCCGTCACCGACGAGCGCCTCCGGCCCGCCGACGGCGACGAACCAAACGTAATCCAAACGGCATTCAAAACCGTCGAGCCGTCTGCTACATTCGGACGCGACACGGTGACCGTCACTCCGTCAGCTAATCAGACGATTGTGGGTGCAACATCGATGGCACCGGGGACCGAGGTCACCGTCTCAGTCGCGTCGGCAAACGAGACGGAAGACAAGTTTGTGCGAAAGAAGACGGCCACAGTCGAGAAAAACGGCCGGTTCAGTGCTAGCTTCGACTTTGCTGGACAGCCAACCGGGTCCACGCTCGAACTCGCCGCCTCCGCCGCCACCTCGCGCGGGGCGACGCTCCTCAAGTCGACGACGGTGAGGGTCGTATCAGAGGGTCAAGCCGGCGAACCGACGACGAAACCGGAAAAGACAGGGACGGTAGCATCTTCGGTCCCGCCGGAGTTATCCCCACCCTTACGGGACCGGGAGACTGGTTCCGACGCCGAAGGCACCGTAGACCGGGTCGTTCTTCCGGAAGACACGGCCCGCTCGATTGGCGGTACTGGGCCGGTAGGAACCGTATTCATTCCGGTCCTCGTTGGAACTCTCGTGGTCACATTCGTATTCGTGAGGAACCGTAAGAAGTGACGAATCGAGAGGGGAACTGCCGCGCCAGTACACTTCCCCTGTCATCTTCTGGCTTCGGCCTCGACACCACTCGTCACCACGTTAACTGTGGCACCCTGGTCGTCGAGTTCGATGGTCAGTCCACCGTCCTCGCTCCTGACTTCGAGCATTCCACCGTCGAACACGAGGTCGAAGTTTCCGCTCCCGACGTCGAGAATCTCACCGTCGTACTCGATGTCGAACTCATCGGTCTCGGTCTCGACGACTTCGCCATCGAACCCGATGTCGAACTCGTCAGTCTCGGTGCGGATGTGACCGGTGTTCGCGTCGATTCTGACCTCGAGATGGTCTCCTTCGATGTCGAACTGCTCACCGTCGAACACGAGATTGAACTCGTCACCGTCGATTTCGACCTCGTCGCTTCGGTTTTCGATGTCGAGGTCAGGGTCGGGGTCGTGTCTCGACACTTCGAAGTGGTCATCCTCGAACGTGATGTCGAAGCCGTCGCCCACGATATCGGCCGCGTCGCCGCCCTCGCGGATCTCAATGTCTATCCGTTCGCCATTGCTCTCGACTTCGATCCTCTGTCCGTCGGCTCTGACCGCGAGGTCGTCGCTTTCGATGTCGACCGTCTCATCGAACTCGATGTCGACATCGTCACTTTCGACGACTACTCCGTCACCGAACTCGAACTCGTAGTCGTGGCCCTCAAGCGTGGTGTGGTTAGGGCGGAACTCAAACGCGAAGTCGTCACCCGTGACGTCAGCGCTGTCGTCGGCGACTTCGATGTTGACATCGCCGTCCGCTAGTGCGATGTCAATCGTGGCCGCGGCAGGCGCAGAGGCCACAGCAACTATCAGTACAAGCAGCAATGGGGTAGGGGGGCCGTTAGTGAACAGGGGTGTATTGCTCATGGTCGTGACTGCCTAACGAGAGGGGCGATTACGTGGAGAATCGCCGAGTGAACCTGCCACTGACGGTGTTACGGTCGCACGTTCACTCACTCGTTCTCGGCATGTTCCGGTCACCGTGTTTTGTAGCCAACTGAACATTTACACACGGAGGTGATATTCGTTGTTGAGTCCTCGGTTACTCGGTTGGCAATTGGAAGAGGGGTACCAGTTGGTAACTCGTTCAGTCTCGCTGTAACTGGGGACGTCTACAGATGTGTCTCAAACAGACATTGAACACACCGCAACCCCGGCCGACAGAGTACCTGTTCATCAGGATGTCGACCGTTTATCAGAGTATGTCGTCGACCGTTTGTTCGGGTCGATTATCGGTGCTGACGAGAGAGAATTAGATTACGCCGTTCAGGGCCGACACGAGTTACTGCACCTCACTGATTGGGATGGCATTGTCGGCGCTGATCCAGGCTGTGGATTGGTTTTCCTCGTAGAGGAGGTGGTCCCCATTCTTGGTCGTGACCACAACCACATCGGTTGGTCGTCTTGGCTCTTCGGGATGTTCGTCGTCCGAGCGGTCGGGTTCTATGTGACTCATCGGTCTACTGATTACGTGTGAAGGTATTCTCGACCCCACTCACGCATCGCGGTGATCATCGGCTCAAGTTCGCGTCCCGGCTCGGTAAGCGAGTACTCGACGCGGTGCGGGCGGGTGCTGACGGTGCGCCGTTCGACGATCTGATGCCCCTCAAGATCTTTGAGGTTCTCCGAGAGCACTTTCCCGGAGATACCGTCGATCTGTTCTTTGAGTTCGCTGAACCCGGAAGGTCCACCCTCCAGTAGTTGACGGACGATGACCGGATGCCATTTGCGTCCGATCACTGCGCTCATTCCGGTGAGAAGGTTTTCCTCTCTTTCCCTCGATGGTGTCTTTGCGAGGTCGATTGCGTCGGCAAGGCCAGTCGGTTCGTCGGCGAAAGAGTTTGCTTCTACACTCATTGGTGTGTCACAGTTACACATACTACCCGTTTCCCCTAAGCAGTGCAGCCTTCACATCTCACCGAATGGAGCCTAGTTTCACGGGTCCACGGCCAAGAACCAATGTTGGATACCCAAGCGCTTAGGTATGGACTCCGATTCCGACTAAGCAGAGGCTAACTGAAAGCGTAGCTGCTCCGAATGAGAAAAAGAGAAGACTGTCCCCGTTGCCACTTTGGAGGGGTCGACGACGGAATCACGAACGGTTATGTTCGTGACCGAGGAAAACCGCGGCACTGTTGAGCATAACTAAGCCTGCGAACACGGTTACTTCGTGAAGCGTGTTCAGTCCCAGCCCAAGGTAGAACAACAGGACGAACGGAAGGAATACTGCTGCCCAAAAGGCAAACCACTGGACCATCCGTTTAACAGGGACGATGTACCGACCGCGAAACGAGAGTTTCAGTTCCTGATACGCCATCTTCTCGATAGTCAAATACGACTGCTGGTGGGTAATGTTTTATTGAGTGATTCGTCCGGCGGTGCATAACGGTTTACGAACTTACCATCGAGATACGACGTGTAAAATCGTTACAAGCGTGCCTATGTAAACCAAGTTACCAGAAAGAATCCAACATTCACGGCGACGGTTCCGTCAGTAATCCGTGGTTGACGACGCTAGAGGAACGCGACGAATTCCGGAGCTACCAGGCTACGTCTCGCTTTCGGGTATGCGTCGGTTGACCCGTTCTACCTCAAAGTCGTTATCCGCCCGGTCCCATTCGAACGTCAGTTCGTGTCCAGTCCATTCGAACTCCCCGGCTCTGTACTCCATCCTCACGTCACCGTCAATCTGGACTTCTTCGTTCTCTCTCCACTCGAAATCTATCAAGTTCCCGTCGTAATCGATTTCTTTTTCCTCGGATTCGAACTCTGTGTCAGCATCGGCACCGATAGCCTGAAACTCGATAGCACCATCGCCGTCGTACTCGAAGTCGATTTCATCGCGAGCAGTGAGTACCGTCAGTTCGACAGCATCCGAGCTGACTTCGAAGTCGATACTCGTCTTACCGTCGACGACGAACTCGACACCATCTGATTCGGCCTCAAACGAGATGTTCTCAGCGTCAAACTCGACGTCCCCGTTTTCGTCAACCTCGTAGCTGAGTGTCTGTTCGTCTTGGACCGAGTCATCTGCTGTTTCGTCTCGTACTGGACCATCCGACGTTTCGCCTCGGGCAGACTCATCTGATGTCACTGACCCCATACCGTCCTGCAAGTATCCGAGCACTCCGGTGCTCGACTCGGAGTTGGCCCGGTTGGCTGTGGTCACCCCAAAGCCGAGTAACAAGAGAGCCAACCCGGCACCCACATTCGCTAGCCACTCCCGTCTCGGGAGGTCAGCCATCCACGGTGCCTCCGCCAAACACATCGTAAGCGGATACAATCAGTATAGAGTTTCCATCCAGTAATCGCGTTACAGTACTGTAGCCCTATAACTAAAGAATCGATGGTTGCGTCGTCAAGCAAGTTGCAACTCCAGCCGCGGCTATTCTACCGCAGGCAAGACTGGGGCGGCACTCCAGTTACCGGGCGTGTCTCGAGTCGTGCTCGCGATGGTCGGTTTATTATTACCGTCGGATGCTCACTTCCCGAGGTCAATTGCTGTACTGGTGTTGACATCCTTGTTCTCGTTGTCGACGATATCCGTACCCTCGGTGTCTCTCTTCGTACTGTCGATGAAGTCCATAACGATGGACCCGAGTGATTCCCCCCAGTCAGTCAGCGAGTACTCCACTCTGAACGGACGCTGACTGATGGTAGTTCGCTCGACAACGCCTCTCTCTTCGAGGGTGCTCAGACTCTCCGAGAGTGCTTTGTTGGAGATGCGGTCAATCGGCTCCCTGAGTTCGCTGAACCCGAGTGGACCGTCCTCAACGAGGGCGTGGATAATGACCGGATTCCACTTTCGTCCAAACAGCGAGGACATCGACGTCAGTTCGTCCTGACGCTCGTGTGTCCGTGGGAGAGTGGCGTTCGAGTGACTGCTCGACTCCGAGCCATTGCTCATACGAGTAGTACCACCCGAGCACAAACAAGTATCCCGACTAGGTGGTTAGCATTGGCGGACCGAAGTGACTAGACTAACCCGAACATATGAGTGTTATCTACCACTAACAGCCTGCTACCGGACGATTCTTCTCACCTCTCATCGATTCCAGCATCCATCTAGGCACCATCTACTCCTCTCTAGGCACGGTCTATGCTTGAGTCGCCCGTACACGCGATTGATGGCGGTTTCTGGCGGGTAACTCCATGTTCGACCCGTTACCAGCCGCCCATCGAATCACACGATAAAGTCGTTTTAATCCGCTGATTAGTCAGTTAGCTTAACCTTATGGGGAAAGGGTCCAAACATGAGTCTGTCCCAGGGAGAGCGGATTCGAACCCGATCTGCTCTCCGCGCTGGGTAATCAACCGACGTGACGAACAACCATGAAAGACACATTCCGATTAGTACTGATACTGTTCCTGGCGATTGGCATGATTACTGCCGGCGGCGCGATGTCGGTAGCTGCTGATCACCAGAGCGATGGCGATGTTGACATCGATACCGAGGATGGAGAGATTGAACACAGCGGCGACGACGCCGAAGTCGAAGACGACGATGACGACCTCGACTTCGAGTCCAACCAGGACGATAGGGAGGCCGATGTCGAGTTCGATGATAGCGAAATCGAACAGGACGACGACGACCTCGAAGTCGAAGACGACGACGACGATTTCGACTTCGAGAGCCACGACGGCGGTGACGACGTCGACGTAGAGACAGACGACCACGAAATCGAACAGGACGATGACGACGTCGAAGTCGAGGACGACGAAAACGACCTCGACTTTGAGTCCGAAGAAGACGGTGACCGCGCCGATATCGAGTTCGACGACGTCGAAATCGAACAGGACAACAGCCGTCTCGAAGTCGAAGACGACACCGACGGCCACGACCTCGACTACGAGGCCGAAGATGACGACCTCGATGTCGAACACGACGAGGCCGAAATCGAAAAGCACGGCGACGAGGCCGATGTCGAGAGCGATACCATCGATTACGAGAACGATGGCAGTCTCGACCTCGAAACTGAGGACGCTGGCGACATCGACATCGACCTCGACGGTGACGATGTCGACATCGATACCGACGAGAGCGAGATCGAACAGGACGGCGACGACCTCGAAGTCGAGAATGAACGGAATAACCTCGACTTAGAGAGCGACGGCGACGACCACGAACTCGAGGCCGACGACGAACACGACATCGAACACAACGGTGACGATGTCGACGTCGAAGGCGAAGAATTCGAGTTCGAGAACAACGGCGATCTTGACTTCGAGACCGACGAGCAGGAGATCGAACAGGATGACGACGACCTCGAAGTCGACACCGACGACGGTGTCGACTTCGAGAACGACGGCGACGAAGTCGAGTTCGAGGATGACGACCGCGACATCGAGCAGAGCGATGACGATGTCGATGTCGAAGACCACGACGACGACACCGAATTCGAGAGCGACGAAGACGAGACCGAATTCGAAACCGATGACCACGACATCGAACACAGTGGCGAGAACCTCGATGTCGAGGAAGACGGTGGTCTCGACCTCGAATCCAATGGTGACGAGATCGACCTCGAACGTGACGAGAACAGTGACACCGAAGTCGGAGCGTTCCTCGGCGACCTGACCCGAGAGGAGATCATCGAACTCGGTACCACGGTCGGCGCGGACGACTACGATGACCTCGCGGACATGGACGTCGAGGACCTCGACGACAACGAGGTCAACATGCTCGAAACCATGCTCACCGACGACGACAGCACGGAATCAGGGAGTGAATCATAAGACAGCCAGACCGAGATAGACAACCACAGTTCGGCTGTATCGAATAGCACAGGTTCTTTCGCGGCAGCCGGCCCAGCCCCGCCTTCCACCCGGGCGGGGTCGTAGCGGAGCCCGCACCTCGAATTTATTCCAGACTTCATAGACAACGACCAAGCACACGACACGGAACCCACAACTAATGAAATACAGACAGCGGTTTGCACTGGTGACGTTCCTCGTGGTCGGCCTGCTTGTCGGCACCGCGGCGCCGGCGGCAGCTGCGGGGACGGGGACCGTCGCCAGTGCCGCACCCGTAGCGGACCTGTCCGGTGACGACCTCTTTAGCGACCACGAGACGGTCGCAGATGACGACGATGGCGACGATAGCGATGAGGTAGAGGTCGACACTGAGGATGGCGAAATAGAACACGACGGCGACGATGCCGAAGTAGAGGACGACGAAGACGATCTCGACTTCGAGTCCAACGAGGACGATGACGAAGTCGATATCGACTTCGACGAGCAAGAGATCGAGCAGGACGGTGATGATCTCGAAGTAGAAGACGACGAAGACGACCTTGACTTCGAGAACGACGGAGATGAGGTCGAAGCGGAGTCCGGCGACCACGACATCGAGCAGGACGATGACGACCTCGAGGTCGAGGACAGCGAAGAGGACCTCGACTTCGAGAGTGACGACGGCGGTGACGACGTCGACGTTGAGAACGGCGACGAAGAAATCGAGCAGCGCGGCGAGAGCGTCGACGTCGAAACCGACGAGGTCGAGTACGAACGCGGTGGCAACAAGTTCGAAGACGACTCAGACGACCTCGAATTCGAAAACGAGGATGTCGAGGTCGAACGCGACCACGGCGAGGTCGAGATCGAGACTGACGAGCACGAAATCGAACACGACGGTGAGAAACTCGAAGTTGAAAAGGCGGGCTTCAACTTCGAAAACCTCGGAGAAGAGGACGATGTCGATGTGGAGGCCGACGATATAGAGGTCGAACAGGACGACGACGATGCTGAAGTCGAGGACGAAGATGGCCTCGACTTCGAGAACGATGGCGACCGCCTCGAATTCGAAGACGATTCAGGTACAATCGACTTAGAGGCGACCGACGACGCTGCTGACGTCGAATTCGATGGTGGAGAGATCGAACAGCTCGAAGACGCCCTCGAAGTCGAGACCGACGACACCGACTTCGAGAATAACGGAGACGAGGTCGAACTCGAAACGGACGACCACGACATCGAGCAGAGCGATGACGATGTCGATGTCGAAGACGACGAAGACGACATCGACTTCGAGAGCTTCGACGGCGGTGATGCCGTTGACTTCGAGACTGAGGACCACGACATCGAACAGGTCGGTGACGAGGTCGATGTCGAAGACGACGAGGACGGCTCAGAATTCGAAAACGATGGAGATGAGGTCGAATTCGAGACCGACGACCACGACATCGAGCAAAGCGGCGAGAACCTCGATGTCGAGGACGACGACGGCGTCGACCTCGAATCCGACGGTGAAACCGTCGACCTCGAACAGGAGGACGAAGACACCGAGGCGTGATCGCCCTCGACGAATTAGGACAACAATCCCCGCGACGTGTTCACCGGCCCTAGCGCGGAAATGACGATGCGGAGGACGAAGGTTGACTTCGTCCCTCCGTAACACCTCTTAGACCAAGCCACGTTTGCTATCGTGCAGAACATCCTAGTACCGACGTTCTCAGAGATTTTTGCTGAGTCTATCGACGCTGAACCTCTCACTCGCCATCTACATGACTACTCAAAGAAACGGACGGTCTACTGTGGGTGTACTTGCCAATACATATATCTGTGTGGAGGGCGAGGAGATAACTAAGGCGGTTGTGTGTGACCCACGGACGTGTGTGGTTCACGGACAAACGAAGTGAAACTCACCGTTCGAGACACGAAACATGGGTCGTGTCCGCGGTCAGTGTCAGTTATTAACACGTGTTTATCTCGGTAAAGAGACGTGTACGGACCGACTATTCTCACACGTTAGTTGAGCGCACCCGACTGACAAGCACAACCCATGAGACGACACATACTCAGGACTGCAGCGGTAGTTGTAGTTAGCCTGTTGGTCGTCGTCGCATTAGCTGGTGGTGTCGGTACGGTGAGCGCCGAGAAGACCGACCTCGCACGTTCCGACCATTTTGACCACGAGGACGACGACCACGATGACCACGAGGATGACGACCACGAGGACGACCTCGAGGATCTCTTCGATGACGAAGACCTCGACGACCTCGACGAGGACGAGATTGAGGCTCTCCTCGACCACGGGGACTTCGACGACCTCGACGAGGATGACCTCGATGCTCTCCTCAACCACGACGACTTCGACGACTTTGACGAGGAGATCCTCGAAGATATCCTCGACCATGAGGACTTCGACGACCTCGACGAGGATGACCTCGATGCTCTCCTCGACCACGACGACTTCGATGAGGACGACTTCGAGGACCTCCTAGACGACGAGTTCGATGACCTCGACGAGGATGACCTCGAAGATCTCCTCGACGATGAGGACGATCTTGAGGACCTCTTCGATGACGACTTCGATGATGACTTCGATGACGATGAAGAAGTCGAGATCGACTTCGGCGACGACAGCGTCGAAGCCGAAGGTGACGATGTCCACGTCGACCACGACGATGATGAAATCGAAGTCGGAGCAGACGACGGAGTTGAAGTCGACCACGGTGACGACGAGATCGACGTTGAGGGTGACGATGCCCACGTCGAACACGACGACGACGAACTCGAAGCCGGTGGCGACGACGGAGTTGAAGTCGACCACGGTGACGACGAGATCGAAGCCGAGGGCGATGACGCCCATGTCGAACACGATGACGACGAAGTCGAAGTCGAAGGCGACGATATCGACCTCGACCACGGTGACGACGAAATAGAGATCGACGACGACGGCGAGGTCGAATTCGACGATGACGGTCTGGAAGTCGAAGCCGACGATGAGGTCGAACTCGACCACGGTGACGACGAAATCGATATTGAGGGCGACGACATCGAAATCGACCACGACGGTGATGGTATCGAAATCGACATCGGATAACGGGATGAGACGTTGACCGCACTAGCGGCATGGCGACTGCTTTTCCCGTCGCGTGGTTAGAACCAGATGGCACGTCTATGGCTGGCTGTCCCAGCGGTGTTTCGAGCTATAACCCGTGTTTCGAAGTTCGAAACATGTGTCGCCGAGGTACGGGTGTGTTCCTGTATTCCCAAGTCCGAACCGGGAAAGTAACCACCACTGAACCCCTACAATTATATGACCCCAGACTATGAGCAGACATAGCACAATGCACTACCGAGGACGGCAGATTGACCACTGCGCCTCCTGTGGTGAGATCATCGATGTCTCCGAGTGGCACCCCACGAAAGCCAGAACGACCGACGGGGAGACGGAGATCTACAGCTTCTGTAGCGAGCGCTGTCGTAACCAGTGGACGGGTCGCTAAGCCGGGTTTACACCGCAACAAGTAATCAGTATCAGTACTATCGGATGCGAGATGCCAACAACGCTAGTTCGTCAACGAGGTCGTCACATCCGGGTTCCATCTCGCAGAGACGGTTCGTATACTCGGCGTTCGAATACTCGAACGACTGGTAGACTGCTTCGATTTGGGCCGCGACTTCCTCGGGGTCGTAGTGGTCCAATAGCCACATAACTGGGGTCTCGATCCCGTTTTTCAGGTCTTCTTCGATGTCTCTAACGTCGTCGTAGAGGAGACAGTGTGCACGGAATGTCCGAAGGTCGTTCTCGATGCGGTCGGCCCTCTCGATATCGACGTCGGAGACGAGTGCCGGTACAGTACCAAACACGGAGATGTCCCGAGCGCGGAATCCGTACACGAACCGGATTAGCTCCATCGCCCGTTCTCTCGATGTTTCATCTTTCAGGGCGCGTGCTACTTCCTGTTCGACCGCCGGGATTCGGGATGCTTCGACGAAATACACGCTGAGTGCGTCGACTACTACATCTCTGTTCGGTTCCGGAATGCTGGAGAACGACAACAGACTCGAAAACGCAACGTTGACCGCGAGTTTCGTCCGGTGGCGTCTGTCCGACTGGTCGGTGTCGATGAACTCGTCCAGCATCCCGACGAATGCATCGAGACCAGCCAAAATGCGTACGATTATCTCGCGTTCGTCGCGGTCAAGAAACTGCTCATACGCGACGAGCGCAGGAACCGTCCGTGTCGGTTTCCGGCCGGACTCCCACAGTGTGAGGGGAAAATCCAAGGCTTCGTGAACGGAACCGACGTCGAAACTATCGGGAACGGATATCTCAGCGTCCTGCTCGTATGCGGCAACCTCGGTTGCGAGGTTGCGGTAGACCTCGTACACCTCTTGATTGAGGTCTGATATTTCCGGTCCGTCGAAGTCGGTCATGGTGATTGGATTGTGTCTGGTTCGCAACCGGTATTCGAATGCTGGGATACCGGTTGTTGGCAGTTCATGTTAAATTACGATGAGCGCATAGAAGAACTCTTTGGAGAGCTATAAATCAGTTCCTTACGTACTAATAAAGTCGTAGAGCGTTCGTAATGGACTTACCGAATAGTTAGTGGGTCGGCTCTTGCCGGCCGGGACACCCCCGATGTATTGCTCCGGATCAACTGCCTCCGGGCGTAGCGGGGGTCGCCTCCGCTCGATACTGTTCCCACTTCTCTTTGCCCCACTCGACCGCGCGTTCGGAGTCGTTCAGAATGAATCCTCTGAGTTCTCCCCCACGGTCGTACACGATAATGCCTACCTTCGGGGTTGGTTCCTCGATAACTAGCAATCCGAACGGGAGTTCCTCGTCTGTCACTTGGACTTTGAGAACATCGCTTTCGACGGCCTCCGCAAATTGGTCAGCGTAGTCAGTGGCAAGGTGGTTAAATGCGGCCCGTTCGAAAACTAACTCGGCTTCGAGTTTGCCAGCGATGAACTGTTCGTGGAAAAGGTCAACGTAACTTGGCAGGACCACTGGACCGGTCCCCCGCAACACGTCAGCATCACGGATCGCATCCCCAATCATCGTTACCGGCCGGTTTGGTGCGTGTCGCTCGGCGAATGACACCTCAGCGCCTTCAAGAACCTCGACATCGAGGTCGATATCCGTCGGAAGAATTGCGAGCAACTGGGCCGGACGACAGATAACTTCGACTCGACTTCGGAACCGTTGGTATTCCTCGAACAGAAGGTAGCCAGCCGCCGTGAGTTCGTACCCGCTGTCTCCTCTTCGGGCAAGACCCAGTTCTTCGAGTTCGCGAATGGCTTTGTACGCGGTAGAGCGTGATACACCGAGAGATTCACGAATATCCCGATTATATTGGGGGCCGTCCAGCAGCCGTTGAATGACGTCCGCACGGCGTGCCACGGCATCAACTACATCGTCGGGATCGATTCGGCTGTTCGTAGACATCAAGAACGCTCCACCCGTCCTAGCGGGTTCAAACGTATATCGGTTTTGTCGGTACTGTCACCAATCGACGACATCAACGAACGTCTCGACTAGTTTTTGTTCGATTGGTTTGCGATACTGTTGGTGATAGAAACGAAAGTGGAAATAGAGACCGGAGTAGGGAGAGTGAAAGAGACCGGAGTAGGGAGAGTGAAAGAGACCGGAATAGGGGGAGTGAAAGAGACCAGAGTAGGGGGAGTGAAGATTGGTTGCGTTGGCGGATAGATGGTGATTGAGTCGACGAGTGGAAGGTGGTTGTGTCGGTGAGTCTATCGTGTTTCCGACCCGGACACTGAGTTGTAATCTTCATCTGTAGCGGTGATTATTCGGAGTGTTCGTGTGTGTCCCCGAAGAGCGATGCCATCAGTTTCCGTTCGGCTTTCCGAATGTGTTGATGGAAGGTTGCCGAAGAGATACCCATTAACTCGGCAACGTCCTCTGCAGTGCTCTCTCGGGGCCAATCGAAGTAGCCGGCGTAGTACGCCGATTTAGCCGCCATCCGTTGTTTGTCCGTAAGTCGGTCGTCGACCTCGTCTCGGAACTCGGCGGCCGTCTGAACCGAGCGATCGACTTCGCGCTTTGCGACCAATTCCGAGTCGGGATAGAAACTCTGGAACGCTTGGACGACCTTCCGGATATCCGCCGTCTGGGGTGCTTCGAGAATGACGGTTCCCTCGCCGTTGTCGGCATCTGCCGACCGGATGCTCGCGCCGATATCTATCATCGCATCCGGCACGGACTCTGCCCTGACCACTTCGAGCAGGCACTCGTTGTCGTGTTCTTGGATGAGACGAGCGTCTGTGATAGAATCCATGCGGTCGGCTACCTCCAGAGCGTCCTCGACTGAGGTTCCTTCGACGCGAATATAACAGAGATAATTCCCTTCTCCGTTCAGGGTAGTCCCCTCAAGTCGACAGCGACAGCCGAGTTTCTCGGAGAAATAGACGGGAACGTTCCTCGCATCGCTGACCGTAAACTCGAGTTCGACGATTTCGTCCGAGAGGAGGAGTTCCTTACTCTGGATGGCGTTTATCGTGAACCCGATAGCGTCTCCGAGGACCTCCAGACCAGCCTGTGCCTGCTTGGAGAATGCATCTTCCCGCGTCGCGTTCACGACCAAAACGCCGTAGACACGAGCACCGTACTGGAGGGCTACTGCAGCGGTTACTTCGAGTTCATCCGCGTCGTCGGCTTCGTCTTCTATCAGATACTGTCGGACGACGTTTATCTCGCCCGTCTCGATGGCCTGCTCTACTGTGCCCTTTCCCAACTGAGACACCGACATGTTGTCGAGTGCGTCGAGGTACCCCTCCTCGATGCCTGCACCCGTCTTGACTACGACATCCTCACCGGTCACCCCCACCTCCGCAATCCAAGCGTACTCGTAGAGACTCGAAGCCGCCAGTTGCTGACAGACGCGTTCTTCTATTGTTTCACGCATCCCCGCCTCGATTAGCTCCCCGATAAGGTTCTGGACGAGTGCGTTGATACGGTTGAGCGTATCGAGTTGGTCGCGCTGGTCGCGGCACTCCGCTTCGCTCTTCTGAAGTTCTCGTTCTCGCTCGGCGCGCTCAAAGTGGGATGTGACTGTCGCAGAAAGCACCTCCGCAATCTGGACATCCGCCTCTGTGAACCCATCTGCCGATTCGGTGAACACCGAGAGTGTCCCGTGCCTTCCGAGCGGGAGGTGGAGACTCGCCTCGTCACCGGAGAAAGACTCGTTAGAGCTAGGTTGATGAACTATTGACTCACCGTTCCGATAGGCACGACCAGCGAGAGTAACCTCGAGGTCGAAGGCGGGTCGGACGTCGATTAACTGTCGGGCGGCGTCGGTGACAGCAGTCGGTTCGAGAGAGTTCGTTTCGGAGTTGAATGTACGGATGCAACTGACGTCAAATCCGAGGATTCGCTCGACTGCGTTGAGGGCGGCCCAAGCGATGGCATCGCGATCCGTCGCTTGGGTCAACTCTTGACTTGCTCCGTTGAGCGCACCCAGACGGCGTTCGTACTCTTTGTGCTCGGAGACGTCTATCAGAACTCCTGTCGTTCCCTGAAAGTCTCCATCTGGCTCCGTCGGGAGTTCACTGAATCGGATTTCCAGCGGCACGATTTCACCATCTTTCGTATAGATGGGCGCTTCAACTCTCATGACGCCTCTGTCGGATTCAAGGAGTTCGTCGCGGGCGGTACGAGCGGACTCGGCGTCGACAACGGTGTATCGTTCGCCAGTCAGCAACGCTTCGTACTCGCTTCTGTCGACCTGGTCGACTTCCCCTGCGAGGAGGTGTGTCAGCGGGGTTCCGATTAGTTCGTCTTTCGTGTAGCCCGTCAACTCAGCGGTGCCTTCGTTGACAACCGTAAACCGGAACTCATCGTCGGCGGCGTAGATTCCTTCTCCGACCGCCTCGACTATTGTTCGGTACTGCTCTACTTCTCGTTGCTGCTCTCGTCGTTCGGAGACATCGCGAGCGAATACCAGCACATGCGGCTCGCCGTCAACGTAGAGGAGGGTAGCTGAGATTTCTGTCGGGAACGTCTCGCCGTCGGAAGCGCGGCAATTGAGTTCGTTAGTCCAACTGGATCCGTCCTCCAGTACTTCCTCGATAAACGCAGTAAAAGCCTCCTCGTCGGAATAGAGGTTCGACGGACTGAACGACAGGAGTTCCTCGCGCGAATAGCCAAATCGTTCACACGCCCGGGGATTACACTCTACGATTTCGTCGCTGTTCGTGTCGAAGACGAGTATCGCTTCATTGCTGTGCCTGAATACCTTCTGTGGGAATCTCCTGTTTGCTTTCGGGGGACGGCTTTCGACCACAGGAGGAGGTCGTTGGTCTTCGTGGACCCGCCAAGCACGTATGCGAAGCGTGAAAAAGCGTGTCTCGTCGTATTCGGTCGAATCAGCAGAAAAATCCACGGATATGTTGCGTCCGTCGGCGTGTACGAGTGTTATATTTGTTGTCGTGTCATCGACTCCTGTAGATGCCCGTTTGGCCTCGCGTCGAATCGTCTCAAGTGGGTCCTCGTGCTCCGGTGGGAAGAGACGGTCGACCGGTCCGCCAACCAATTCGTCCGGACCGTAGCCTAAAATCCGTTCGATTGGCTGACTAGTGAACACGACGACCCCCCCGTCGTCAATCGAAAGTATACCCTCACCCGGACTGAACACCACCTCCTGGAAGAAGGACTCGTCAAACGTGGATGCGGGTGGCATTAACTATAAATGCGTCACGATACCCCATAAACTTGGTCCGGTCTCCCAAGTAGTCTGAATGTTCGTTAAGACGTATAGTTTGGTCGAAGTACGGGCATAACGGATGACTATCTCTCAGGCCGAACCACCACCGTATCGTGGTTTCTGTAGGGTGAGCGTAGGGTATCTGACTATAGTAGCGTTTGCAAGTCATTGCACACTCAATCGACCGCTATCGTGCGATCGGCTGTGTCACCAGTTGCAAACGCTACTATAGCTGGGAGTAACAGTCCTATTAATTGAGAGTAACGTCCTTACCACGTAGTTAGCTGAAAGTTAGTACTGTCGCGTCCATAATTAGGACATGAGACGTGTGGATGCACAGACGTACCTATCGATTTATAGGGATGAGGTATGGAATCGAAGATAAAAGCAGGTGAACTCACCGTGGTTGCATACGGGAGTTCTCGTGGATTCGATGTTGGGGGAACCGTCGATGGGTCCACGCCGAAAAGACGAAACCGCGGGTGGTCACCAGTCAATCTTCGCCGACAGTGGGGAGGACTATGAGCGAACGCCCAGACCGTATTCCCGAATGGTGTCGAGGTGAGGAGTGGTGTTCGGTTACCGCAACTGCCTCCCTGCTCGGTCGGAAATGGAAACCGGTAATCGTCGACCGACTCCTGAAAAATGGTGCCTGTGGGTTCAGCGAACTCGAGGGATTAATCAACGGTATCTCGGGGAAGGCACTCTCGAACAACCTCAAGGAACTCGAAGAGGACGAAATCGTGAACAGGTCGGTCATCAGCGAGCGACCCTACCGAGTGGAGTACGCGCTGACCGACCGGGGACGCGACCTCGAACCACTGATTGTCGCGATGCGAGAGTGGGGGTCTGCCCACTTCGGGCCGGATTCGAAAAAGGATAACCCGTAAAGGTACTCCATACCGACGCTATTTATCGCTCCGCGGGTGTTCGGCAACGTGAAATCGTATCGCTACCGACGGTCGATATCCGCTTAGAGAGCCTCGTCGCGTGCAACGGAGATGGTAGACTCTATCCACGCTCCCCGTACGTCTCCCTCGAAGATGATCAGACTTCCGTCACCAAGGTCGAGTGCCGCGAACGACTCGTATGCGTCGGGTCGGGGTTCGACGGGACATCGGTCCGGAGCGAATGTTGTGGACATACTCAATTCCCTCTCAAGTCTATGTTACCGTTGGTGACTCTTAAGTTCGTGCTAATGAATGACACACCAGCCAATCTAGAAGTGAGCAGGTGACCGTTACTTCACCGCCTGGCGTCCACGAGTGGTACCGTGCGAGCGGTAGCCGAGAGGTTCCTACGGAATCGATTCATGCCGAAATCGGCTACAGCGGATTTGCTGCAGCAGGGTCTATAGGAGCGTTCGCAAGTCACTGCACACTCGCTCGACCGCTGTCGTGCGGTCGAATGTGTCACCAGTTGCAAACGCTACTATAGTTAAGATGGCGAGGACCTCCGCCAGCAACGACATACTCCAATAAGCGAATATAATAACAAAAAAGTAATCTTTACACGTATATGGTTGTAATTGACATTTAGACGATGGCTTTTGGTAACCTCCTTTCAGTTGGGTGTGCGTGATACCTCCCAGCTAAAATCAATCGGACGACGAAATTCACTCGAAGCGCTCAGTGTCAGGCAGTAGCCGAGGCAAGAACCAACTATGAAGTGAGACCAGCCAGACCTACTCCGTGACCGTCATCTCACCCACCATACCGGCTTCCCGGTGGCCCGGGACGTCACACCAGTAGGGGAACGTCCCGGTTGACTCAGGGGTGAATACGACGGACGTAGTTTCATCCGGCTGTATCGTGTCAGTCTTGACTATGAATGTTCCCGCTTCGTCCTGCTCGGCGACCGGTCGCTCGTCTGCCGGGAACTCCCCAACGGAAAGGTTATGGGCCACTTCCCCGACGTTCTCAAAGTGGATGGTCAGTTCCTGATCAACTTTCCCCTGGAAGGCATCAGGTTCGAGCACCCACTCTGAACCTTTCACAGTTATTTCGCCGTCGAGTGCGTTTGGTGTTGGAGTTGAAGTTGGGGTTGGAGTGGCTTCTGTAGTCGGTGACGGCGTCGCAGTTGGTGACGATGTCGGCGTGTCGGTGGGAGATTCACCAGACGTATCCGCTGATGGAGCGTTACAACCGGCGAGAGCACTGAGTGTGACGCCACTCATTTTGAGAACCTTTCGTCGACTGAGTTTCATAGCGGGCATACTCACTGGTTCCAAATCGGGTTTGAAAGTATCGTACAGTACTGGAATTGGTCCACCCCCAACGTCACCCAGACACTTCCCCTTTGAACGGTGATTCAACGAGTTCTTCCTGTTCCCACATAGCGTGGATGAACGGCTGATTATTCCCGTTCGGGAGTTCGAACGCCGTCGGTACTGGGTCGAACACGGGACCATCCGCTGTCGGCCTGATTGGGAGCACCACCCCGTGGGTGTGATGGGCTCGCCCCGCAATAGTACTCTCAGTCGGGAGCGGCAACTCTTCGTCGATGGCGAGTCGGTAGTCCTGGTCTCGGACAGTCTGAGTGGTCATGAAGTGGATAACTCTAAATCCATCTTCGGTGGTTACCTCCCCGTTGACGAGTACGTCGCCAACACCCCAGAACGCCCCGTATGCGAACAGGTGCGGCATCAGCGGTGAGCCTGTTCCGGTCGCTCCGTGGTGCCAAGCACCGGTCATCACTCCGCCGCCAGTTTCGTATCCCGGAATCGGTGGTTGTACGATATGGTCGAGTTGGAGTTCGTATTCGTTATCTGCTGGGTCGGTGAAGCTAGTGGTCAAGTCCGCGTCATCTGGCGTGTCTCCTACCGGTCCAGGAAGGTCATACGGCCGTCGGTCCTTGTAGGTGACCTCGAACTCGCCACTGGTTATCTGCGCATTGTCGCTGAATAGCGTTGGCTGGGTCAACTTCTCTTGGGCGACTGGGTCGTCAACCGACGCCCGCGCTTGCTCCGGTGCGGCGACCAAGGACGGAAGGTCCTGTAGCAGCTGTGGAATCGTATTACTAAGCGGGTCAGGCAGTTGTTTTGCCTGCTCGATTCGGAATTCGAGAAGGTCAGAGCCGAATCGCGGGTTATCTGGAGTGCCGAACACGGTGGGGCTGAGCCGCCGCTCACCCGGTAGCACCCAGTAAACTGTCTTCCCCGACTCCTGTCTGACTGTAACGTCTGCTCCCATCATTGTTGTTGGCTCTTCGGGTGTCGCTGTTGGTGTCGGTGTTTCTTCAGGTGTTGCCGTCGGTGTCTCTGTCGGCGTTTCAGCAGGCTGTCCACCACAGCCGGCGAGTGCACCGATGAGAAGGGTCGATGCGCCGAGAAATCGGCGTCTATTGACATCTCTATCCATACGTTGATGATTGGAACACCAACTAATGATAGTATGTCGGATGTGAACACCCAACACACAAGCCCCGAATAGCTATATTCTCAGTCCATCAGACTAGGGCGATTGATTCCGAGGCAGAACCACAGTCAATCAACCACGTTCCAAATGCGTTTTTCTACAGTGTCCTACAGGAGATTCAAACAGTTGCGCCGACGTGGGTTTCTGTTCCAAGAGCCAGCAGCCAGTGTTAGTTAATCAATCAACGACTTCTTCGACCTCCACGTCGACGGTGTCGGGAAGTTCGTCGATGAGGACGATGGCTTCACCTCCGATAGCGTGTGTTCCATCGTCGGTGTAGACATCGGTGGTGAGCCTAAACCGGTCTTTACCGAGGTCTTCGATGACCTCACAGACCGCTGTGACGCGACTGCCGATTTCGACGGGAGCGTGGAAGGAGAGGTCCTGAGAGAGGTAGACCGTCAGACCCGGGAGTCGGGCGAGCGTGGCACTGATAAGCCCTGCCACGAGTGTCCCGTGAACGATACGTCTCCCGAACCGGGTTTGTTCGGCGTACTCGTCGTTGAGGTGGAGGCGGTTCGTGTCGCCACTGCTAGCCGCAAATCGCTCGACGTCTTCCTCGCTTATCGTCTTGGTAAACTCCGCGACGTCGCCGACGACAATGTGACCACGGGTGATACACCGGCACTCGAATTCCCACCCAGGCTCTTCGAACGCCGTCTCAGGGTGAACCGAGTACTTCACCTCCTGTCTCGACTCTGAGGACGGGTCCGGGCGGGAGATTCGTGGTAAGTAATACGAGAGGTCCACAGCAGCAAGCATCCCGACGAGTTCGTCGCCGTCAGTGACGGGAAGGTGCTCAATCCGCTCCGCTCGGAGTAGCTTCGCAGCCTCCGTGATATCCGCGTCATATTCGATGGTGACGAGCGGATCGGACATGAAATCGGAAACGGACGTAGCGTCGAGGTCGCCACCAGTGGCGAGAAGTTTGGTGAGGTCGAACTCGGTGACGATACCGATGGGCGAACTACCACGACACACGACGAGCGAGCCGATTTCGTTCTTGAACAGTCGGACAGCGACTTCGCGGGCCGTTATATCCGGTGTGGTCGTCTTCACACTGGTGGTCATGACCTCAGACACGGGGATGGAGATCAACATGATATTCTAGAGTGGTCGAACGGTTATTCCATTTGTGGTGACTTGTAAGGAGACCGCAATTCGGAACGGTGTCGAACCTGTGATTGGTATATCTGTCCGAGGTTCGGTCTACCGGTGTATCTGTCAGGGGGCTTACTCCAGTATGCGTCCGTGGATATCCATCTCGCCATTCCGAATCCGGGTGCTGCTAATTCGGGACCCATCTTCGGCGACGACGAATGGCGGGGTGTGGATTTCGAGCGGTCCAAGGCCAGCATCCACGCGTTGCTGATTGAGTTCGTACGCCCGGCGCTGGGCTTTCGCCTCCGGCGAAACGACAAGCGCATCTATCTCCTCACGTGTTGCAGCAGGGCCGCGAGTGTCCTCCAACTGAATGATTTCGTAGGAAGCAGTATAGGCATCGTCCATGCGGTCGAGTTCGGCATCGAGGTTTTCACGCCGTTCCTCGAAAGAGCCGAGCATGTTGGCGTGCGTTGGGTCACTCCGTGTTTGTGTGGCGAGGGGAGTCGAGGTGAGCCCAACGATAACGTGTCCGTCTCCACCCCCGTCGTGGCTGGCCGTCTGAAACGCCTTATGCAAGAGTGCGCGATGGCCGTTATGGATTGGTGTGAACGTGCCGCCAAGGAGCGCAGTCCGTTCGGATTGTTCCATACGTTTCCAATAGTCATCAATCCCTGTATGTATACGGGTTGGCTATGAAGCCGGGAACGGTTACGAACGGACATACCATTCGGACGGTGTTCTTACCCAGTATGGTCCTCGACTGTATCAAAACAGGAGGAATACAGGTTCGATTCTGATTCGCTGGGAGCCACGATGAACAGTTAATTTGCTCGGCGTTGAATCTTTACCATGGGTACCATCCTATTGGCCACCGATGGGAGCGAGTACGCGCGGCAGGCGGCCAAGCGGGCCATCGAATTCGCGGAAGAGCAGGGAGAAACGCTCCACGTCATCTGCGTCGTGGACCAGCGACGCTTCGACAGCCCTGCTCTCAGTTCGGCGGAACTGGCGACCATCTACGCAGAAGACAACGCCGCGCTATGCGTTAAAGAGGTGGCGGAAATGGCAGAAGGAAGCAACGTGCGCGTCGAAGGGGACTCCAAACACGGAATTCCCCATGAAGTCATTCTCGACTACGCTGATGAGGTAGACGCAGATGTCATCTTCATCGGGGAACACGGCGATCATAAAGGACACTTCTCGGGAGTCGGACGAAAGGTCCTCAAGGAGAGTGAGGAGGAAGTCCGAGTTGTCGGAGTCGAAAGCTAACGGCAAGCAAGAAACCGGAAGAGACGGTGGTCGTAGTATACAGGATTAAATCCTCGCTCGAGATAATATAGTTCATGACAGATGATGGGCGTTCGAGGGTCAAAACACCCCTCGAAGTTTTTCTCTCAGTCCAGCAGGCGGTGCTCGAGACGGCCACTGATGGAATCCGAAAGGCGGCCGTCATCCCAAATGGTCTCAAGGGCACCGCGTCCACCAAGGTCGGACAGACACCGAGTGAAGTCGTCTACACGGAGAATAAGCTCGAATTGCTCCGCTACGAGCCGCTCACTGAACACCAACATCCGGTGCCGGTTCTCATCGTCTACGCCCTCATCAACCGACCCTATATCCTCGACCTCCAGTCGGACCGGTCTATCGTCCGCCGGTTGCTAGAAGCTGGCCACGACGTGTACCTCATCGATTGGCACGAGCCATCACGACTCGACCGGTATCTCGGACTCCAAGATTACGTCAATCGCTACATCGACAACTGCGTCGATGAAGTGCGTGAGCGTTCCGGCCGGGACGCTATCAACGTCTTCGGATACTGCATGGGCGGTACCATGTCGACCATCTACGCCGCACTGCATCCGGAGAAAGTGAACGCGCTTGCCGTGATGGCCACCGGATTGTGCTTCGAAGACACCGGCGGCGTCCTCGAATTATGGGGAGACGAGAAGTACTACGACCCGCGGGTGGTGACCGACACGTACGGGAACGTACCTAGCGAATTCCTCGCTGCCGGGTTTGACTTGATGGACCCTGTGTCCAACAACGTCACAAAGTATGTGCATCTCTACGACCACCTCGAAAACGAGGATTTCGTTAAGAACTTCGCCAGGATGGAGCGGTGGCTCACCGATGGCGTCGACATGGCCGGAAAGGTCTACGCCGAATTTATCGAGGACATCTATCAGAACAATCTCCTGTACGAGAACGAACTGACCATCGGCGGCGAGCACGTCGACAGTACGAACATCGACATGCCACTCCTACAGATTCTCGGTGAACGCGACCATCTCGTTCTACCGGAGGCGAGCAAACCGTTCAACGACGTTGTCGCCTCCGATGACGTGACAACCATCGAGTACCCGAGTGGGCACGTCGGCCTCGCGATGTCTAACGGGGTTCACCGGGACGTCTGGCCCGAAGTCGCAGAATGGTTCCTCGAACAGTCCGAACACCCGATGCTTGCAGATATCATCGGCCAAGGTGTCGAGAAAGCGCTCGGCATCGACGTTGAAACCGACGTCACGGTGGGGGATGTAGACGAAATAGAGATCGGCATCGGAGACGAAAACAGCGAAATCGCGCGCGCCGTGGTTCGACGCGATGCGACGGCTATTGAGACATTCCTCGAGGACGTTCTCGATATCGAAGTCGGTCTGGATAGCGGACCGACTGGAATTGCTGTCAAGGTCAAGACGGACGAGGGTATCAAAACAACAGTCTTCGAAGATATCGGTGAGGCAATTCGGACCGAGGTCGAGGAGGCAGTCGAACACGTCGATGTTGCTGCGTCGTACGAACTCGAAGACGTCGAGGGTATTGGGCCGACGTATGCCGAGCGGCTTCGCTCCGCGGGAATCGATTCGGTTTCCGAACTCGCTATCTCCGAAAGTGCACACATCGCGGAAGTCGCCAAAACCAGCGAGAAACTGGCTGGGGGCTGGATCGGGCGGGCGCAGAAATTAGTCGGAGCAGAGGAATCCGTTAACGTTGGTAGAAAGAACCCCACCGGAGTGGACCGACAGCAGGGTACAGAAGATGACTGACCTTAGTCCCCGTCCCGTATGAGTAACCCGAAAGACCTGCTAGTGTAGAACCACCTCGACTGGCGTTCGCCCACCGAGGATTCGACGTTACGGAACAGCTTTGTCTTGCTATCTATTGCAGCATATAATCAAGACTACATGGAATCGAGGGTTGACAGTAACTCTCCTGGGAACGTCCTGTGAGCCACTTATCCGGCGCGTCAGTACACTGCTCCAAAACAAAACTCACGCTTCAGAACCAGCTAGTCGTGGACGGTTTTGGAAGGATTGAACCGAGATAGATAAGTATCCCACACCGATCAACTTGATTAAGATTAGCGACATGGTATTAAGGCTAACGGACCTACTCTTGGAAGAGGCATCCGGTAGATAACGCTACCAGATCAGTATGATCCCAGAAAACTCGCTGCAGGCGCTGCTAATTGAAGATAACCCGGGAGATGCACGTCTCATTACACATTATCTCGAGAAGAACTCACTTCCGGGGGACGCAGAAGAGTTGGAGCTGACACACGTCGAAAATCTGACTGAGGGTCTCGAACATCTTGAGGAGAATGCGTATGATTTCGTACTTCTGGACCTCGGTCTGCCCGAAAGCAGGGGCCTTGATACGCTCGACCGGGTTCTCTCGCATTCGCCAGAGCTCCCCGTAATCGTGCTGACGGGACTCGACGACCGTGAAGTGGCAAGTGAGGCGATTATGTCTGGTGCACAAGACTACCTCCCGAAAGACGACCTCAACAGCACCCAACTGCTTCGGTCGCTACAATATGCAATCGAACGGAAAAAGCGCGAGGAGGAACTTACGGCGTTAAACCGAATTAATGCGCTTATTCGAGATATTAACAAGGCACTCCTCACGGCGACGACCCGCGCCGAAATCGAACAAGCCGCCTGTGAACGGTTCGTCGCGACCGATCCGTATAAATTCGCCATAGTCGGTGAGTTCTCGTCCGACTTCGAGCAGTTCACAGAGAGACACTGGGAAAGTGTCGACAATCACGACCTCGAGGATGTGATGGAGTCCGAAGGCCAACTACTCGGACAGCAACCAGCTGCGGAAGCCATCGAGACGCACGAAGTACAGGTCATCGAAAACATCACTGAAGAACTACTATCTGAATCGGAAGAGGAGGAAACGGCCGAACCCAAATTCGAGTCCGTCGCTGCCATCCCGCTCGTGTTCGAAATGTCCGTCGCCGCCATCCCGCTTGAGTTCGGAACCGTTCATGGTGTGCTCGTCGTCTACACCGACCGTTCACACGCATTCGACGAGCAAGAACGCGAAGTGCTCGGAGAACTTGGCCAGACCATCGGATACGCCATGACCGCCCTCAAAGGACAGATAGGGGGAGCGGAACCGCGCGCCGATTCACCGCGCGACTCGGTGGATGACACACGTGAAGAAGAATCGGACAATTTCCATCCTGGATTTTACTGATAGATAGAGCGTACTAATCAGGACGAGAGCGTTAGTAGCTCAGTCGCCGCCGCGTGCCTCTCGGCCGAGGTGCGTTTCGACCATGTCGACTTTCTCCTCGACGTCGAGCGACTGCTCGCGGAAGTGGTCAATCTTGAGGTTGGTGAGCGTGCGCGTTGCGTCGAGCGCCTCCGTCGCCGCCTGCGCCGCGGCGAAGACCGCACTCAAATCGTCAGCCTCAATCGTGGTTTCCATCGGATGGGTTTCGTACTTGACGTCGAAGTCCTCCAGAGCGTCGATCGCCTTTGCGATCTCGGCCTCGAAGTCGACGTCGGGGTCATCAAGGGGAGCCACACTCAACATTGCGGTGACGGTCATACGTCACACAGGATATTCATCGAGGATATAACTTGGTATTGTCGTGCGCTCACCTCAGGCACTGGGTGCGGACTTTGTAGCTGTTGGAGTGATTGATGCGGACTTTGTAGCTGTTGGGTGACACGGATACCGGTGAACACGAACCAAGCACCGAGTGAGAACGGCCAGTCTTATTCCCTGAAGGGGTCAACAGGTCAGCATGCCAGCTGAGGAGCGGGAACGGGCAGAGCGATATTTCAGGTACGCCGTCGAGCGTCACTGGAGTCCATACGAAATCGACCTGGCTGCCGACCGGGAGATGGCTATCGAACTCAGTCGGAGTGCATTTACACAGTTGCGCGCGACCGTCGCGATGTTCGGTGCGGGCGAAGAGAACGTAACCGAGGACCTGGTCCCGCTGGCCGCATCAGTGACTGAGGAAAGCGACCAGCGATTCGTTGCGAGTCACATCTACGAGGAGGCCAAGCACGCCGCCTTTTTCGACCGCTACTGGACCGAAGTAATTAGACCGGCCGAGGATGCCAGAGGGACGAATCCGACCGCACCGACAGCAGACCGGTGGTTCACCGACGCCTACGAGGAGCTATTCAGTCGGACGGAAACAGCAATGAACCGGCTGCTAGATGCCGATACGCCCACGAACCGCGCCAAGGCGTACTGTCACTATCACCTGACCATTGAGGGCGTTCTGGGACAGACGGGCTTCCACGCCATGGACGCAACCTTCAGCCCGGAGACCGATGGGCCGTCGCTTCCGGGGCTCGTGGAAGGAATAACTCACGTGCGACAGGACGAGGGCCGACACGTGGGGTATGGGATGGACCGACTCGCCGAGCTTCTGCAACGGACAACAGTCGAGCGCTCGCTTGCGGAGGAGACCGTCGCTACGCTTGCAGACCCAGTTGACGCTGTCGTCGAGAAGATGGGCTGGAAACGCCTTCCCGGTCCCGACAGCGACGACCTCGTCGCATTCGCCGCCCAGAAGCGCCGCGACCGACTGGAACAACTGCCCGATAGAAGTACCCCCGGACAGGAGGTCGAAAGCCGATGATGCGAGGCGTCGAAGTCTCCGAGTACGGCGACAGTGCAGTCCTGACGCCGACCGACCTACCAGAGCCTACGCCGAGTGCAGACGAAGTCAGCATCGACGTTGCTGCCGCCGGCGTCAACTTCGCCGACATCGAACAGCGCCGAGGAAACTATCCCAATGGACCGTCGCCGCCGTTCGTCCCCGGTTTGGAAGTCGCTGGCACCGTCACTGCCGCCCCGGCGGAGAGTGACTTTGTAGTCGGTGACCGGGTTGCTGCGCTCACGTCGAGCGGCGGGTACGCGGAACTGGCGACAGCACCAGTCGAGCGGACGTTTAGGATACCCGAGTCGCTCTCGTGGGCTGAGGCGACTGCACTGCCGGTTCAGGGACTGACCGCCCACAACGTCCTCCACGAGTGGGGTAATCTGTCGTCCGGAGAGCGAGTGCTGGTCCACGCCGGAGCGGGCGGCGTCGGCTCGCTCGCCGTCCAGTTAGCCGACGCGGCCGGGGCGACCGTGTTTGCCACCGCGAGTACCTCGGAGAAACGTGAACTCACCAGAGACCTCGGTGCCGATCACGCCATCGACTACACGGAAGCGGACGTGGCAGATGCCGTGCTGTCCCGGACCGACGGCACTGGTGTCGACCTCGTCATCGACGGCGTCGGTGGCGACGCCTTCGCCGCCAGCGTCGAGGCACTCGCACCAGTCGGGCGAATCGTCACGTTCGGGATGGCAAGCGGGTCGGTTCCGACCGTAGCGACACCGCGCCTGTTCTTTGCAAACCAGTCAGTCATCGGCTATCATCTCACGCACGCCCTCGACCACGTTCCCGAGCGTGTGCTCGGGGCAGTCCCCTCGCTAACCGACCACCTCGAATCCGGCCGAGTCGAAGTCGTCGTCGACCGAACGGTCTCGCTGGAAGAGCCACAACAGGCCCACGATGCCCTCGCCAACCGCGAAACCGTCGGAAAAGTCGTTCTCAAACCGTGAGCGTACAGTCGGGACCATAACCCGACGAGAACCGCGGGATTTCACGGTCCGACGGAAACCGTGATGATTTTTACCACAGTTAGAGAAGTGGGACACATGGCTGAAACCCAGGACATCGCAAATCGAGTTGAAAATATTATCGCAGAGCGGCTTCGCGTCGATTCGGACGCTTTTGACGATGAGACACCGTTCGACGGCGAGACGCTCGATGCCGATTCGCTCGACCTTGTCGAAATCGCCGAGGCCATCGAAGCCGACATCGGGGTACACATTCCGGACGAGGACCTCGAAGGCCTGGAGACAGTTGGCGAGTTCGTAACGTACGTCGCAGAACACGCCTGAGATGGACCGAAATGTCGTCGTGACCGGCCTCGGGCAGGTGACCGCGCTCGGAGAGACCGCCCAAAGCACGTGGGACGGGCTTCTCGACGAGCGGAGCGGTGCAGCCCCGATAACCCGGTTCGACCCCGACGAGGCCGACGTTCGGGCCAGCGTCGCCTGCGAGGTCGGAACGGACCCGTCAGATGTGACGCCTGACGACCGTATCGACGACCGGAAGATGGGTCGGTACACCCAATTCGCCGTCGCCGCTGCCGCCGAGGCGCTCGAAGACGCCGGGTTCGACCCTGTCTCACCTGATTGGACTCCCGAACGGGCAGGCACCAGCATCGGCTCTGGACTGGCCGGACTCTCGGAAATCGAAGCCGCGGCCGGTTCCCGCCCATCG
Organism: Haloferax mediterranei ATCC 33500; assembly: GCF_000306765.2. Classification (NCBI taxonomy): domain Archaea; kingdom Methanobacteriati; phylum Methanobacteriota; class Halobacteria; order Halobacteriales; family Haloferacaceae; genus Haloferax; species Haloferax mediterranei. Next base: position 429,766 of record NC_017944.1, on the reverse strand, counting down.
CCATCCTTCCTCGTGAGCGCGCTGACAAACCTCGCAGCCGGACACGTCAGTATGTGTGTCGGCGCGAAGGGGCCGAACCGCGCGCCGGGAACGGCGTGTTCGGCGGGTACGCACGCCATCGCGGCGGCAGCCGACGATATCCGTCGTGGACGGGCGGATGTCGTCATCGCCGGTGGAACTGAGGCCTCGATATCACCGCTGGGTGTCGGGAGTTTCGACGCGATGCGGGCGCTCAGTACGCGCCACGACGACCCTACTGCGGTGAGTCGCCCGTTCGACGCCGACCGAGACGGACTGGTCCTCGCCGAGGGGTGCGGTATCGTCGTACTGGAGTCACGAGACCACGCTCGCGAGCGCGGAGCGAACCCGTACGCGACTATTACGGGCGCTGCCAGAACTGCTGACGCACACCACGTCACGCGCCCGGCCGAATCGGGAGATGGACTCCGTCGCTGCATCGAAAACGCGCTGGAAGACGCCGACCGAGAGCCGACTGCTGTCGACCACGTCAACGCACACGCGACGAGTACGCGTCTCGGTGATGCCCGCGAGGCTGATGCGCTCAACGCAGTATTCGAGACGGAGGTGCCGCCGACAACGAGCGTCAAGGGCCACCTCGGCCATGCACTCGGGGCCGCCGGTGCCATCGAAGCCGTTGTCGTCGCACAGACCATCGCCGAGGGAACGATTCCACCGACGAGTAACTACGAGACGCCTGACCCGGACTGTGACCTGCCGGTGGTCGCCGAACCACGCGAGATGAACGTCGACGTCGCCGTCAGCACGTCGGCTGGATTCGGCGGAACGAACGGCGCGCTCGTCTTCGAGCGTCCGTAATCATGTCCGGAGAGAACCCCAAACGACCCGAAGAAGAACCCGAACTGCCGAGAGAAGAACCCGACCCCGCCAGCAATGTCGGCCCCGTAGTTAGCCACGGCGTCGATGTGGTGGCTATCGACCGCATTGGCGACCTCCTTTCGGAGTTCGGTGATTCGTTCCGCGACCGGGTTTTCACGCCGGCCGAGCAGGCGTATTGCGAGGCTCAGGGCGACCCATCGCAGCATTACGCCGCCCGCTGGGCAGCCAAAGAAGCGTTCCTGAAGACGCTGAGAAAATCCTCACCCGGCGTACCGACCGCCGCCATCGAGGTCGACCGCCGAGCGGACGGGCCCCGGTTGTCACTGGACCCCGTCGCATCCGACGCCCTCGATGCAATGCTTGCCAAACGGGATGTTTCACCCGAAACTGTCGATATCGACGTAAGTCTGAGCCACGACCAGACTGCGGGTTATGCCATCGGGTCGGTGACTATCGTAGGGACAGCAAAACGAGACGACTGAGCGACCAATTTTATACAGATCACCAACATGTCCACTGACAACACACCAACGACGCTCGACGGAACGGCGTTCCTCTTCCCCGGACAGGGAAGCCAAGCCGTCGGCATGGGACGAGCATTCTACGACGATTGGCCCGAGACGCGCGCAATGTTCGACCGCCTCGACGCCGCGTTAGACATCGACCTGACGGGGTTGTGTTTCGACGGAACCGCGGAGGCGATACAACAGCCGAGTATCACCCAGCCACTACTGCTGGCGACCGGCCTTGCCGTCTACAAAGGTGTCACGGCTCGCTTCACTGTCGAACCAACGTACGTCGCCGGCCATAGTCTCGGCCACTTTACCGCGCTGTCAGCCGCGGGTGCGATGGACCCCGCAGCGACGGTCCAACTCACTCACCAGCGGGGGAAGTGTATGGAGCAGGCGGCGACCGCCGACGGCCCGGGAACGATGGTGGCGGTGCTACTAGCCGACCAAGACGAAGTCACACAAGCGTGTGCTACCCGTGACGATGTCGGTGTCGCCCTGTACAACGCGCCGAGACAGACAGTCATCAGCGGCACCACTGAGGGAGTAACGTCGGTACAGGAGACACTCAACGAGCAGGCGACCACGACCGCTCGGTTCCACGAACTCGACGTTGGGGCGGCGTTCCACTCGCCGGTGATGGCAACAGCGGTCGACTGTGTCGAACAGGCGATGGGCGAAGTAACACTTCGCGAAGCCGAGATTCCGGTTGTCTCTGACGTGAGCGGCGAGATATACACAGAGCCGAGCGTTGCGCGGCAGGACCTGACGAACCAGATTACGTCGGCAGTCGACTGGGTCCGTGTCGTCGAGCAACTCCGTGCACAGGGCATCGAGCGGTTCGTCGAGTTCCCGCCGACCGGCGTTCTGTCGGCGCTCGTCGAGCGAATCGCACCGGATGCCGACTGTCTCACGCTCGAAACGCCCGCGGACGCTCGGGAGGTATTCGCGTGACCCACGACGACCTCAGCGGCGAGGTGGCAGTCGTCACCGGCGGGACGCGAGGTATCGGTCGTGCAGTGGCGGAGCGACTCGCCGAACGGGGTGCGACCGTCGTCGCAACGTACCACAGTGACGAAACAGCCGCCGAACAGACAGCGAACGCACTGGATGCACACCCTGCCGAGACCACCGTCGAACAGTTCGATGTGGCCGACTACGATGCGGTGGCAGCGGCGTTTGAGACCATCGTCGAGCGGTACGGCCACCCGACAATTCTCGTGAACAACGCCGGAACGATGGACAACGGCCTGTTGCTGCGGATGACACCCGAACAGTGGCAGCGTGTCATCGACGTCAACCTCTCGGGCACGTTCTACTGTACCCGGGAAGCAGCCAGACAGATGCTGCGGAGCGACAAGCGAGGTGGCCGCATCGTCAACGTTGCGAGCGTCGCCGCCCAGCGCGGATGGGCCGGGCAAGCGAATTACGCTGCAAGCAAGGCCGGCGTCCTCGGTCTCACTCGTGCAGCGGCCCGCGAACTCGGCGGAAAAGACATTCGCGTCAATGCCGTCGCACCCGGCTACACTGATACAGACATGCTAGACGCGTCACTGGCCGACGAGTCGGCTGTCGAGACGGATACCGCGAGCGGCCGCGTTGCGACGCCCGAAGAAGTTGCTGACGTCATCTGCTTTTTGGCCAGTGACACCGCGTCGTACGTCAATGGCGAAGTTGTGCGCGTCGACGACGGACTCGTCTTATAATGAGTCGCTGTCGTTGGGTCGCGTCTCGATAAACAGAGAAAACGGGTCACTGACTCGCCTCGAAGACCGGGTGACCCCACACCGCCATGTCCGCAGTAATGAGCGAGCTCACGAGTCAGCGACATCTTGAAGGCCATCTCGCGTGAGGTGCGAAGCCAACCACGCTCGTGCTCTGGCTTCATCATTATGCAGTAGATCATATTATCGTACGCAGAAAGATTGTGTGCGGACGGAACTGGAAGCAGCGACGCAGACCTATTCAATCAATGGCGTCGCATCGGCCCACAACTGCTGAAATTGCCGTTCGAATTCGGCGACGACAGTGGAGTCTTTTACGCCGACGACTCCCAGTCGGTCTGCAGGCGACTGTGGATGCGGTATATCGACTGTCGTCACCGCTTGGTCGATAACGTCGAACGAAACTGGAATCTCCGGAAGCACTCTGACTGCGACGTCCGCTGGTTTCGATTCCACCAACTCCGGGAACGTATCCGGAAGTCCGCGTAGAACCTCGTCACTGAGAACGAGCGAGACGCTGAGGTCCGTCTGTGCGCCGTCGAAGAACGCCTCGAACTCCCGCTGGAGCGTCTCCCACGATGCACGTTCGTACGGTGGTCCGACGGCCGCATGTACGGAATCCGTTGCAGTACGCATGTGCTGTTGAAGCGCGGTGCTCATCTCGTCGCTGCTGAGAGCGCCGAGCCAAACACTACCGTCGGCTGGAGTCGTCGGGAGCAAATTTGAGCGAACTGTTTCGGCCACGTTCCGATACCGAGCCAATTCCTGTTGTAGCTCATACGTGCGTTCCGAGAGGAGTCGGTCAACGGCTGTCTCTGGCTCGACGGCGGTGTACTTCGTAGGCTCAGTTGACTGGCTTTGAATCACTGCCCGCGATTCGAGACCGTTGAGGACATCGTAAATCCGACCCTTCGGAACATCGCTGGCAGTCGATAGCTCAGCCGCCGTAGCTGTCCCGGTCACGAGGAGCGCCCGATAGACCTTCTCTTCGTAACTGGAGAAACCCAGCTCACCCAACGCTGTCATAGTGGATTGTCTCCCCGCATTTCGTAAAAATATGTATCAACAGAGGTGAACAACGAACCACAAGTGGGGACCGATTTCAGTAACGCCATATTTGACGTGACAGGATCGATTGGTATGCATCCATACGTGTTGCTCGCTGGGGCAATCGTCTCTGAACTACTCGGAACGACGTCCCTCAAACTCTCCGAGGGGTTCTCGCAACCACTTCCGAGTCTCGGCGTCGTCATCGGCTACGGGGCGGCATTCTATCTCGTATCGCTGACGCTGGAAGAACTTCCAATCGGTGTCGTGTACGGGACGTGGGCCGCACTGGGCATCGTCGGCGTGGCTGGAATCGGAATTGTGGTTTTCGACGAACCGATAGATATGGCTGGTGTTGTCGGTATGCTCCTGATTATCGTCGGCGTGTACTGCGTCAACGTTCTCTCCGGGATGTCCGCTCATTAAGCACCGTTCTGTGCTGCTCTGCTCTGTTTTGTCCCAACACACTATCCAGACGCCGACCCCGATACGCGTACAGATGATAGAAAATTTATAAACCTTCATTGATATTATTTGCGTATGGCAGGTAGATTCAGTCGCGGCCTCCAAGTCGTCGATGACAGCATCGACGTCTTCCGTGACAACCCACGCTTAGCCCTCCTCCCCTTCCTTAGCCTCCTTGCTACGGGGAGCGCATTCCTCGTCGTACTCGGTGTCGCCCTCCGATACGGAGTCATCGAGTCCGTACTTGGAAACGACCTTCTCAGGTACGCGGGTATCTTCGTCGCTATCTCGGTCTCTTCGAGCGTTGGGACGTTCTTCAACGCCGCCGTCGTCCACTGCGCATCTCGATATTTCGACGGCGAAGAGACATCAGTCCGTGACGGACTCGCCGCAGCCTGGCGCGTTCGACGGAAGATTGCCCTCTGGTCAGTTACCGCTGCGACCCTCGGGACCGTCCTCTACATCATCGACGAGAAGTTCGGCGTGTTCGGGTCGCTTGCCCGAACACTATTCGACCTTGCCTGGGGACTCCTGACGTTCTTCATCGTTCCGGTAATCGTCCTCGAAGACACGGCAAGCCTGCGCACGCTCCTTCGAGAGAGTGGTGACGCATTCCGCGAGACGTGGGGCGAAAGCGTCTCCGCATCCCTCGGTATCTCGTTCGTGTTCCTCCCGGTCAGTCTCGTCGGAGTTGCTGGTCTCGCATGGGCGTATTTCCTCGGCAGCGGGGTGCTCACGTACGTCATCGGCGCAGTCGGATTCGTCGTCCTCGTCGGGTCGATGGTCGCCGCGCAGGTAGTTGGTGCAGTCGCTCGAACCGCACTGTATCGGTACGCTGCTAACGGAGAGAAGCTCGGTCCCTGCGTCGGTCGGGACCCCGAAACCGTCTTCCCCACGAAGTAGGGTCCGACTTCGATAGCCGTTTTTGACCACGAACACTAACAGAGACGGCCAAGCTATCGCTAGGATTGCGAGCTATTGTCCGTCGAGTTGGTCAACGGCGAGTTACGACGAAGAGCCTCTTGGTCGACGACGCTGATAACGGAGTTGTTCGCCAAATCGACCTTGATTGAATACTTCAACTCGTCAGTTTCGGGATGGTCCGCGAAAATAACGGCTCGGTCGTCAACGTAGTCGTCCTGAACGTTGCGGCGGATGACCGCTCCGTCTTCAGTTTCGTTGATCTCTGCATCCACCTGTGCAGTGAACGTCATGCCATCTGTGGAATTGGTAGACTCGATGTTCGTGAAGTGGCCCGTGGTGACCTTTGAGACTGGAGCGACCGTAATCGTGTAGGAGTCCATCACATCTAACTGCTGGACTGTCTCGTTGTTCCGTACGATTTCGAGCGCGCGTTCGCGCTCGGTTGTCGTCAGTGGGTGTTGTTTCTCAGTACTCACTCGGAATTTCGTCGGGCCGTCCTGCTGTATCTGAATCCGACTGACGTTGGATAGGTTCCCGACGATAGTCGCGTTATCCTCGTCATTCGTGAACGTCACATTGTCTTTTCCGACCACGAATTCAGCGTTCGACCCGGGGTCAACCATCGGGTTGGTAACCTCGAACGAGGTACCAACGCCTGCGAGGATGATTCCAATGGCGGCGAGCCCGACGAGGACGGCGAGTCGAAATCGAACTTCTGTGTTCATACTTAATCTATTGGATGAAAGACCTGTTGAAGACCGTGGTGAAACGCGTTTGAAACTAGTTGGAAACGCGTTTCACAGGATTTCAGAACCCTACAAACGGTAACCGTTAAGACTTCGTGTTAGTTATCTGTCCGTATGGACTTCCGTGACTTTCAGAACGTCAATCTCTTTTCGGCGGTGATATTCGTCGCCGCTACCCTCACCCTCACGGTTCAGTTACTTTCCCCATCTCCGGTCGTGGTATCTCTCGGCGAAAACGGTACGCAGACGACCCAAATTGGACAGTACTTCACGTACAGTGAGGTCGCCATTGTCGTCGTTGCGGCGGTTCTTTGCGGGGCCAGTGGGGCGTATCTCGTGCTTCACGACCGTTCAAACGGTCCGTCGAAACGGCCGACGAACTCGGATTACATACACACGCAACTGATGCCGAACGACGAAAAGGAATCTCTAACAGAGACCAACCGCAAGCGGTGGGAAGACACGGCCGGGCGTCTCAAAAATAACGAGGAAACTATCTACACCGCCGTACTCGAAGCTGACGGGGAGATTGCACAACGAGATCTCGTCGAGGAAACCGACCTCTCGAAGGCGACGGTGAGTCGAACCCTCGATAAACTTGAAAACCGCAACCTCGTCGAACGAAAGCGCAACGGGATGGGAAATAACGTCCACCTTCGATAACTGAAAAGCCGGTTTAACCGGCTCTCATTCTGTTTTCAAACGGTTCCGAACGTATTTCCAATCAAGATATATCTGGTCTTTCACACAACGTGAAACCGAGTGAGTCGGAGTGACTGACCTCGTCGTTCTCGATTCACCACCAAAACAGGAATGAGACCTATGCGACGCAAAACACTCGCACTCGCGGTCACTGCGCTTCTCGTCTTTGGAGCGAGCAGTGCAGTTGCAGCGCCGGTGCTACTGGAATCTACCGGAACAGCCCACCAAGTACCTTCGAACGCGGTCTCGTCCGATACACACACCGTAGAAGTCATCGACCCTTACAACAAACTGACTGCCAACGAGGCCGAGAAGGCGTGGCAGCTCGCGTACACCAATGAGACGGTTCAGCGTTACTTCGGCGACCGGGACTCACTGCACTTCCACGTCGAAGCTGAAGGAAGCGAAGTTCAAGTCTACGTAGCGAAAAATGAGACCGCGCCGCCGCGAGTCAAAGCGGTCGTGTCCCTCGATTCGGGCGCAGTCACAACAGTCGAGAGTATCGACAACGTCGTCCACCCCGACGAAGTGAGTGTGGGACGACTATCGGACTCCAAGAAGAACGTGACCACCGGTGAGCAGTTTGCCGTCCACGCATCACCGGAAAACGACACCGGTGAAAGAGACCCGATGAAACCCGGTGAAACGTTCACCGGGGAAGTCACGGGAGACGATTCGTTCGTAGTCAACGACACGGAGTGAGCGTCTGCCCCGTAGACGATGACTCCAAACCGCCCCGGTTCAATTGGTCAAAAATAATATGTCAAGTCTTCGATTAGCTAGGGACCGAACTTAGTTGTCGACCGAGAAGTCCCCCGAAATGTCGCGGCTGTTGTCGGACTTGTTGAGGATTCCGACGGCAGCACTATCCTCGGGGATACCGACCGGGGACTTGTAACGGTAATTCCCGCTGCTACTCACCTCTGCGGCGTAGTACTCATTCGTCCCAAGATCGATGAAGCATAGTCCAATGGGAAGTTCAGGAGAGTAGGAAACGTCGAAGTCGTAGTACGCTCCCTCAACAATGGCTAACGTACTTACAGCGGAGATCTTGCCGGGCGCGAGGTTATCGAAATCGCGGCCGAACGGCCACGACGCCTGCACCGTTACCTCTCCCGTGTCGGCCACGTGTATGTCTCCCGAGTCCGCGTGGCCCGTGACGACTTCATCGCCGAGTTCCGTTTCGGACTCCCCAGCGGCGGCACTTCCAGTTGCGAGAGTCCCGAGACCGACAGTAGCTATCGCACTCTTCTGTAGGAACGAACGCCTCGTCTGTCGAGACATGGCATCCGACTCATTGCCAGATAATACAATTACTCTACCCATCCGGAAAATAACAAAGGTACGGTATACATATGGAGAGAAAGGACACCCCACGATTTTTTCGCCAGGGTGCGAACTCCACGTAGAACCTACGAGAGAGTCAGGACAATAAGACACGACCGTTTTGATGGTTGTTAGCATCAACCTTAATGTGAGTAAAAAATGATGTTTGGGTATGGGAGATCAGATAACGAGGTTGATTTACTTGCTTAACCGGCGCGACAATTGCCTACAAACGCTTACCGACGCCCCGCAAGCAAAACGAGATCTCGTTGAAACGCTCGACATACCGCGGTCTACACTCGACGATATCGTCCGAAAGCTCGACGACGCCGGTCTCGTCACGTATCAAAACGGGAAATGGGGTCTCACGAATCTCGGGCAGTATGCGATAGAGGCCCACGCAAACTACACGGAACAACTCGAAAGTCTACTACAAGTGACGCCGGTAGTTGAAGAACTGCCGTCGGACACTACTGTCGAGTACGAGTTTCTCATCGACGCCGACGTTTACATGGCACCGACGAAAATCCCGGACAAGACCATCGAAGTGTTTTTGGACTCAGTCGAATCCGCAACGGAGATTCGGGGCTTCACACCGATTGTGATGGCCGGGTATGCAGAGGATTTCTATCAAGCCGTCACGGCCGGAGACGACTATCAACTCGATTTAGTTCTTCCGGAAGACGTCTTCAACCAAGTACGAGAGCTATATTCCGAACAGACTGACGAAGCGCTCACCAATGACCAGATTACGTTCGTCCACTGCGAAGTGCCAGCGACGTATACACTGTGGATTGCTGACAATGACCATGCTGGAATCATCGTCTACACCGAACGCGGTATACAGGGAATACTGATAAACGATACCGATGAGGCGCTCTCTTGGGCAGTCGGACAGTACGAGCACGTTCGGGACGAAGCCGAGCCTCTGGTCTTGCAGTCGCAGTAGTCGGCCGATGACATCATCGTAGCGAGAGGGCGACCCCCAAACTATCACTGAGTCGAATTTCACCGCACGCGAACTACACTCTCTCAACACTGGCCACAAAAACAGACGTCACGCATTCTGCGGGTATGGAACGGACGGACGAAAAGAAAGAAGCTGAAACAAAGGTTGCAGTTTCGCGCGTCGTTCGTGGGGCTATCTTCGAGGCAATCGGGACCGAATCGGTCGCCTATTCGAAGCGCTCGAGGGCCTGTTCGTAGCGTGCTGCAGGGACGTCCCAGTCGACGACTTCGAAGAATGCCGAGATGAAGTCGCCGCGGGCCGGGCCGTAGTCGTGGTAGTAGGAGTGCTCCCAGACGTCCAGTGCGAGGATGGGGTGGGAGCCCCAGAGTGCGCCCTGGTCGTGCTTGTCGACGACGACGTTTCGAAGCTGGTTCGAAAACGAGTCGTAGACGAGGAGTGCCCAGCCACCGGCGGCACCGGCAGCGGCTTCGAATTCGCCCTTCCAGGCTTCGTAAGAGCCGAAGTCCTCGGCGATGCGGTCTGCGAGCGCTCCCGTCGGCTCGTCGCCGCCTTCGGGCGACATGTTCTGCCAGAAGAGGTCGTGAAGAATGTGTCCACAGCCGTTGTGGGTGACGTTGCGAATCGCGCCAGCGGACGAGTCGAACTCGCCTGCTTCGCGGTTGGCTTCGAGGGTTTCCTCAGCAGCGTTCCAGCCGTTGACGTAGCCCTGATGGTGGGTGTCGTGATGCCACGTCAGCACCTGCTCGGAAATGTGCGGTTCCAGCGCGTCGTACTCGTACGGAAGTGGGTCGAGTTCGTAGTCAGACATTGGAAGTTCCACTTGGGACGAAGGTCTGTACCTACATGTAGTTTCGCTGAAGGCGATTTACGTAGAAATTTTGATATATGGTGCGAGCGTGACGAACGCCACAGACCAAGCCCAAATACCTCAAACATTTTAAAATTTGTAGAATTTTTAAAATTTCCACAAACTCCAAGAAATGCACAAACGGTAGTACAAACACTTTCACACGACACAGTACAGACACCACCACACAACAAAGACAGAAATGGAACTCGTCGGCAGTCGAGTTATGCGTCGCGTTCGGGACGGTACTGTTCGAGTTCGGACTGAACTGCACCCCACGAAATCGGAGGCTCGAACTCGTTTAGTGTTGCACGGAACGACGCGAGGTGTTCGTCGTGCTCGTCCACCCACTCGGACTGAGCGAGTTCATCGAGTCGGTCGCCGAGTTGTTCGACACGTGAATCGAGTTCGTCGAGTCGTGCTGCACCGTCCTCAAGCCCGTCGTCGTCCACGTCCGCTCGGGCCGCCATCTCGCGGAGGTCGACGAGTTCCGCACGAACGTCGTCGACGAGAAGTACCGAGACGTGGTATCGAAGCATCGAATCGAGCCAATCGTCCGCGTTGTCGTCGTTGTCGGCCACTCGCTCGACGCTCTGTTCGAGGTCATCGAGAGCGTATTCGAGGGCATCTACGTCGGCGTCGACTTCGCGCACGCGAACGTCGTGATTCGAAAGCCAGTGTTCGAACTCCTCGATGTTGAGTTGGATATCGTCCGCACGCGCAGTAAGTGTCTGTGCTTCTGAAGCCGCGTGCCGAAGGCCGGTGACGACATCGTATATCGGAAGCGACGTACTGTGCCAGTGTGACAGCTCTTGCACAGTAGTGCCGAGTTCGTCGACGCGGTCGGTCACATTCGACACCTTCGAATCGAAGGTGGCGAGTCGAGACTGAACGGCATCAATCGACGCTGCGTCGCCGGCAGTCTCGCGGGCGTCCGAAAGTGCAATCGACGCGAGTTCGGCACGCGTCTCCGCTGTCGAGAGAATCATCGACGTATCTGTGACCGCTTCATCGACGCCGTCTCGCGTTACGGTTCCGTCTTCGGTCACGTGTTCGAGCACCGTGCTGACAGTTGCCGGAGAACGAGTCTCATCTTCTGCGACGATGGCGTCCGTCGCTGCAGATTTCGACAGCCCAATGATACTATCTCGCTTGTCTTCACTGCCCTTCTGGCCCATGATAGTGGTGTTTTCGCCGGGGCGTTATATTTTCTGTCGTATCGGTTATGGAATCATATATAGTCCAACGTACCGCTCTGGGAGGGTACCCTCCACCATGTTCAATAGTTATTGTTACGTGGAACTCTGATAGAACTAAAGTAGTATTATAAACGCATTTTATTTAAACCCGGGTCAGTCCAGGTGATGGCGCACGACTCTCAGAAGTTGGCAGACAGCGTATCACGGCGGGAATTCATCGTTGCATCCGGTGCTGCGGGCATTGCTGGCCTTGCCGGCTGTTCGGGCCAGACGGGGGACACGACGACCGAAGCACCCGCGACCGAAGAAGATACGAGCACGCCGGAAACCGAAGAGGAAACGCCGGAGTCCACGAGTGAACCGAGCGGGCCGAAGATGCTCACTGCGGAAGGTTCCTCGACGGTCTACCCTATCGCGAACAGAGGGAGTTCCTACTGGAACTCCAACGCACCGCCGAGTGACGGCGAATACTGGGGTTCGAGCGGCGAAGGAACCGTCCCCGGCTGGGAGGACCTCGGTGCGCCCGATATGCGTCTCGCCGACTACTTCGCGAGCCTCTACGGCTTCGAGCCGACCGAAACGCAGGCGAACCCGCCGTTCGCGACCAGTATCGGTCTGAGCCACTCCGGGACCGGCTGTAAGTCCGCCCGCGACGGTCTCGTCGACATCGGCAACTCCTCCGGACCGATCACGGCCGAACTCGGAATTAGCGAGGAGAAGGCCAAGGAGAACTACGTCGACCACGTCGTCGGCCGCGACGGCCAGCCTGTCGTCGTCAGCAAGGATATCTACGACGCCGGTGTCACACAACTCACGGGCGAGGAAATCAAGAAAATCTACCAGGACGACATCACCAACTGGAAGGAAGTCGGCGGTCCGGACAAGGAGATCTACGTCGTCGGTCGCGCGGAAGGCTCCGGAACGGACACCTCGTTCCGCCTGAACATGCTCGGCGATGCCGACGCACCGATGCCGGGTGTCGACACCCGGAAAGGCCAGAATCAGCAGGTCGCAACCGTCGTTCAGCAGAACGAAGGTGCCATCGCGTACATGGCACTCGCCTTCACCGGCCCGCAGGTCAAGCCGATTGCAATCAACTTCGAGGGAACGGTCTACAAGCCCGACAAGGACGCTAAGAACACTATCTTCGACAGCTCCTACCCGCTCAACCGTGACCTCCACCAGTACACGACCATCACGGAGGACACGCCCAGCGGCACCGACAAGCGCGAGGCCGCCTTCATCAACATGTTCCTAACCACCTTCGGCCAGAAAGTGTTCGTCGAGGATAACAACTACATCCCGCTTCCGACGAAGGACATCGAGGCCCAGAAGGACAAGCTGCCGGAACAGGCGTAAGCCCGGCCGCGACACGAAACGGGCCTGAACCGCGTTCTTTCCATTCATTCACGTTCCACCTATGACCATACTCCCACAATACGACGGTGCTGGCCTGCGAACGGCGGTACGGCGCGAGCTTCAGCGAGGTCGTGACTTCGTCGACGAGACCGAACCGGATGCACTCGTCACGGTCACTGTCGCTGCGGTGTCGCTTCTCGCTGCGTTCGTCGGGTTTTTAGCCGTCTCGTCGCTGACGGCCATTCCGTTTGCCGTGTTCCTCGTCGCGACGGGATACGGCTGGATTCGGCACCAAGAATTGACCGCACGCGTGCTCACGCTGACGACGACGATTTCGACGATTCTGATACTCGGGCTCATCCTCGTGTTCATCTTCGCCGAGGCGTGGCCGACAGTCGAGTACGCGACGATGACCGTGTTCGGGATTCCGATTCCGGGACTCCGGCTCTTCGTCGAGACACGCTGGAGCCCGGTCACGCCGCCGGTACGCTACTCGCTAGTCCCGATGATTCACGGGACGGTGCTCGTCACCATCATCGCAACCGCCGTGGCGGCCCCGCTCGGTGTGGCCGCCGCGCTCTTCCTCAGTGAGATTGCACCGCGAACCGTCCGCGAACTCGTCAAACCCGGCGTCGAGATACTGGCCGGAATCCCGTCTATCGTCTACGGATTCATCGGATTCACTATCCTCAGCCCGTGGGCGTCGGACCAGTTCGACATCGTCGGACAGGGGACCTACCTGTTCGTCGGTGTCGTCGTCGGCCTGATGGCGCTTCCGACGGTCGTTTCGGTGGCCGAAGACGCGCTCAACAGCGTCCCCGAGTCGATGAAAAGCGGCTCGCTCGCGCTCGGAACGACCGACTGGCAGACGATGACCTCGATTACGTTGCCCGCAGCGTTTTCCGGCGTCTCGGCTGCCGTCCTCCTCGGTGTCGGTCGCGCGATTGGTGAGACCATGGCCGCAACGGTGATGCTTCGCGGAAGTCCGGGGCTGACGAAGCCACTTTACAACGTCTTCTACGGGAACGACACGCTGACGTCGCTCATCGCGGCGAACTACGGCGACGCCGACGGACTCCAGCTTTCTGCGCTGTTCGTCGCCGGCGTCATCCTGTTCATCACAGTGTTGCTCCTCAGCGTCGGCTCACAGTACATCGAGACGCGCATGCGCCAGAAACTCGGAGGTGCCGAATAATGGCTGGGGCAGTCGAATCCACCCTCGTCAACGAAGACACGTCGGAAACGGAGGCAATCGCCGCAGGCGCGGTCGGCCTCGCGGCCATCCTGTTCGCCCTCTCACTCGCGGCGCTGTTCGACTTCGTGGCCATCACCGACCCAATCGCCGGAGTTCCGGTGGTCGTGCTCCTCGGCGGTCTACTGGTCGTCCTCGGCGGCGCAGTCATCACGTTCGGCGTCGGCTCCCGACTTGGCTACGTCGCCACGCAACCACGACCAAGTGCCGGAGTAATCGCCTCAGCGGCGTTCGCACTCCTCTGGTTCGTCGTCGGCGGATTCGTCGCGTCGCAGACGCTCGGACTCGGCACAGTCGGTTGGTTTGCAGTTGCACTCGTGACCGGCGGTGTCGCGTTCGCTGGAACCGCACTCCCGAGAGAGGACCTCGGTTCGACGATACCTGCTGGCGCATTGGCACTCCTCGCTGGTCTCGTTTTCCTCGGTGGCGTTATCGACCCATCGTGGGTCTGGAGTCTCGGCTGGGAGCAACAGGCGTCGTTCAAGGCCGAGTTCGCAATTCCGGCCGTGACGGCGTTCTGTTCACTTCTCGCCGGGTGGGCGTCCGCAAAGGCCTACGGTGGATTCGGCGCTCGCGGCCGCCACGTCGGCGCGTACGTGCTCGTCTACATGAACGCGTTGTCCATCATCACGGTGTTGTTCCTCCTCGTCGCCTTCACGGTTCTCAAGGGGCTTCCGGGCCTGTTCAAGGGACTCACGTTGGGTCTCGGGGCTGGTCCCGAGACGACACTCTTTGGCGTGACGTTCAACCTCCCGGTCTCGTGGCCGTTCGTGATGAACGGCGTCGCACTCCTCAACGATGTCAACGGCGTGCTTCCCGCTATCGTCGGAACTATCTGGCTCGTCGTCGGCGCGGTGCTGTTTGCCGTTCCGCTCGGCGTCGGCGCGGCCGTCTTCATCACCGAGTACGCGGAGCGCGGGCGCTTCACGCAGGTGGTCGAAGTCGCCACGAACGGGCTGTGGAGTACGCCGAGCATCGTCTTCGGGCTGTTCGGACTCGCCTTCCTCGTTCCGCGTCTCGGAAACGGGAAGTCGTTGCTCGCGGGGATGCTCACGCTCGGGTTCATGCTCCTCCCGCTCGTCGTCATCACCAGCCGCGAGGCGATGCTGGCGGTCCCCGACGAGTACCGAGACGCGAGTGCGGCACTCGGCGTCTCGAAGTGGCAGACGGTTCGAAGTATCGTCCTCCCGGCGGCGCTTCCGGGAATTGTCACGGGTATCATTCTCGGCGTCGGCCGCATCGCGGGCGAGACGGCACCGATTCTCTTGACGATGTCAGGGAGCGTCGCACCGCCCGGTAGCCAGACGGTCGACGTTATCGGTGGATTCGAGTTCACGGCGTCACCGCCGTTCGTGGACAATCCAGAACTTCTGAAGGCCACGTCGGCACTCCCGTACCAACTGTACTCTCTTATCACCGCGGGCGTCGGGCAGTCGTCCAACATCGGCAACATCGAACAGTTCCGATGGGCGACGGCGCTCATCCTGCTCGTCGTCGTTCTGAGCTTCTACGCGGTAGGTATTGCGACCCGGTACTACTTCCGGCGGAAACTGCAGCACGAGTGAACACATGAGCGAAACCACCCAGACGACGGACGACGGACAGCAGACAAACGACGGACAGCAGACAAACGACGGACAGCAGACAAACGACGGACAGCACGCAACCGGCCAACCGCTCGAAGTCACGAGCGGCGAGACGCGAGAGAAGACCCGAGAGGAGTGGGTCGAACACGAGTTCGAAGGCGAAGCCAAACTCACCGTCGAGGACCTCGACGTGTACTACGGCGACGACCACGCGCTAAAGGGCGTCTCGATGGAGATTCCAGAAAACAGCGTCACGGCGCTTATCGGTCCCTCCGGCTGTGGGAAATCGACGTTCCTCCGGTGTCTCAACCGGATGAACGACCGCATCAAAGCGGCAAGTATCGACGGCTCGGTCGCGCTCGACGGCGAGGAGATTTATCAGGACGGCGTCAACCTCGTCGAACTCCGAAAGCGCGTCGGAATGGTATTTCAGTCGCCGAATCCGTTCCCGAAGAGCATCCGAGACAACATCTCGTACGGGCCGCGGAAACACGGTGACCTCGACACCGGAATGCTTGCAAACCTCCTCGGTCGAAGCGACGACGACGCGGTCGACGAACTCGTCGAGCGCTCGCTTCGACAAGCCGCCCTCTGGGACGAAGTTCGAGACCGACTCGACGACAACGCGCTCGGACTGTCCGGCGGGCAACAACAGCGACTCTGCATCGCCCGTGCGCTGGCGACCGACCCTGAGGTCCTGCTTATGGACGAACCGGCGTCCGCCCTCGACCCCATCGCGACGTCGAAAATAGAGGACCTCGTCCACGAACTCGCCGAGGACTACACGGTCGTCATCGTTACCCACAACATGCAACAGGCCGCACGCATCTCGGACCAGACGGCAGTGTTCCTCACCGGCGGGGAACTCGTCGAATACGGGGATACCGAACAGGTGTTCGAAGACCCAGAGAGCCAGCGCGTCGAAGACTACATCAGCGGAAAGTTCGGATAGACCGCGCCCGCGACACGAGAGCGCCGCCTCGTCCCCGACGAACTGACGTGACGGCACCCTCCGACGACCTGCAGGCGGCAAACGGCCGGTCGGCGGCGTCTCTCGTTTTCCTCTCGTCTCTCGATTCCACGAGATTGTAGGAGTAGGCGTCGCCGAAGAACTGGCAATTGAACAACAAAAACACAGCATACTCGAAAACAATGGAGACACGCAAGATTCAGCAGGTCAGCAACGGGACCTTCACCGTCTCGTTACCCAGAGACTGGGCAGACGGTGAGGGGATTACCACCGGGACGGTCGTCGGCTTACACACGCACATCGACGGAGTGCTCGTGATTCAGCCCCCGGAATGCGAGGACGAGTCGTCGATACAGATGACGGTCCAGGCTGGAGACGACGGGTATCTCGAACAGACCCTTCGAGCCGCATACGCCGCCGGGTCGAACGAGGTCGTCATCGAAGCCAACGGGTCGTTCGACAGCGACCAGCGACAGACTATCAGGCGAGTCGCGCGGAATCTCGTCGGCGTGACGATAACTGAAGAATCCGAGGCGCACGTCACGGTACGGAACGCCCTCGACGCAAACGAAGTTTCGATTCGCCAGTCGGTCCGCCAACTCCAGTTCGTCGCGGTGTCGATGCACCGAGACGCGACTGCCGCACTGACTGGTGACGCCCCCATCGATGGCTTCGGTGACCGCGACGACCGCGCTGACCGATTGTTCGCCATGGTCGACCGGCACTTCACCCGCGGACTCGACCGCCTCGACGAGGTTGACGCGCTCGGCGAAACACGGACAGAACTATTCCGACTCTACACCGCAGCGCGGGAGTTAGAGCGCATCGCCGACCACGCCGAGCAAATCGCATCTGTCGCATCAGCGGTCGATGAATCACTTGGCCAACCGCTCGCCGACGAAATCGAAACGGTCTCTCGAATCGTTCGAGACGCGGTCGAATCGGCAGTCTACGTGGCGTTCGCGGGCGAAGATTCCAAGACCACACGAGATATCTTTGAGACGCGCGACCGAGTGTGCGAACAGCTTAACGACATCGAGCGCCGCGTATTCGACGGGAACGACAGCGATTACCGCTTTGCGCACGCCCTCCACAGCCTCCGGCGAACGGCTGAGCACGCCGGAAATATCGCTGAAGTCGGACTCCGGACGGCGGTCCGACGCAAGGCAGTAGACGAACACCCACCGGATACCTGTGAGAACGAACCACTCTCGGACATCGGAGACACAGCTTCGAGTTCGAGTCCCGTGGGAACAGGAAACTCGGAGGACGACCGAGGCGGGTCCGCCGTCACTGACTGAACCCTCGCTTCTCTCACCGACTGGAGTGTTCATCCGTCAGCAGGAAATTTCTCAACGCGCGGTCGCCGAACACGACGACGAGCGCGGCCCCGACGAGGTTGAACACGAGGTCGAGCACCGTGTCGACGCGACCGTAGGAGACGAGTACAGGCTCGATTCCGAGCGCGTCGGCACCGCGGTGGATGGCATACTCGGCGATTTCCCAGAGCAGACCACTACAGACGACGACGGCGAGGACTCGCTGGGAGGGTTCGTGTCCCCTGCGCCGTGCGAGTACGTGGACGAATCCACCGAGAATCGACGCCGAGTGGGTGTGAGTGAGGTGGTCCCACCACCACACGTCGTCGTAGGGGCCGAGCATCCCGACCGAGTGAGTTAGCATCGCCGACTCCACGTATACACGCTGCCACGGATGGAACGGCTCACCCGCCACTCGTTCGAAAACATCGGGGATGAACGTTCCCACGAACGCGAACATGGCGTTTACCATCGCGGCGAGCTTTCGACGACGGAGTCCCGCAAGGAAGACGACGACGATGGAATACCTGATACAGCGTTCTATCGTCTGACTCCCGGATTGGTGTGTAGAGTTCGTCACGCGTTTCGCTCGTCGTGAATGACGGCGTAGTCGATTAAATAAGTTGACACCGACGCCCACGAAGTGAGGACACCGTGTCGACAATGAACCGTCGACAATCGAAACCCAACACAACTTTGCCTACTGAAATTAGAATTGAATTTAACGTCGTCGGTTGCTCGTATCAGGTGCTGATACACCCCGACGTAACTAACAGCGGTTCGGCTTCATCCGCAGACATGACTGACAACACAAACGCAGACGGCTCCAAAGATACAGACAGTACCACGAACACGACCCCCGAATCGGTCCGGACAAACACGCCGGGTCGCGGCATCCGACCCGACGCGAGAACCATCGAACCCGACGCGCCCGACGAGTTCGGACTCGTGCAGGTCTGGTGGGGAGACGGAAAAGGGAAGACGACCGCCGCGATGGGGATGGGCTTTCGTGCCGCCGGACATGGCTACCGGGTTCACATGCTCCAGTTCTTGAAAGGCGGTGCCGACTCCGTCGAAGCAGTTCGTGGCGAGTACAATGCGATTGCAGCAATGCCGGGCTTTTCGTTCGAAAATCTCGGCCACTACGGGTGGGCCGGAATGGCGGACGGCAGCGAGGACGAGGACCACGCCGAGCAGGTTGCCGCGGGGCTCGAACGCGCGCGCGAACTCGTCGACGCCGCGGCCGACGCCGACCTCACCTCGCCGCTCGACCTCGACGGTACACCGGAAGACGGCGTCCACTTCCTCATCTTCGACGAAATTCTCTACGCCGTTGCGATGGGGCTTCTGGACGAGTCCGACGTACTCGACCTCATCGACCGAAAGCCCGACCATCTCGAACTCGTGTTGACCGGGAGCCACGACGAACCGACGTACCTCCACGATGCTGCGGACCTCGTAACGAACGTTCGGAAGGTGAAACATCCCATCGACTCGGGCCAACGCGCCAGAAAAGGGACCGAATACTGACCCGTTGTCGACAGGTTGGTATCCTCCACTGTCACCTCGATTATCCCGCGGCCGTCACTCACCCGGAGACAACGTAATCACGGGTACTGGAGCGGTGCGAACCGTTTGCTCGGCGACGCTTCCGAGGAGAATCCGGTCGACACCGCTTCTCCCGGTCGTCCCCATCACGACGGCGTGGATGTCGTTGTCCTCGACGTAGGCGCGAATTTCGTCGCTCGGCGTTCCGTGCTCGATGCGTTCGACGACTTTCGTGATGCCGAGGTCGGTCGCCTCCGAGACGACAGACCCAATCGCTTCGTTCGCTCCCTGCTCGCTTTCTTCGCCCGAAAGCATCGAGCGAACGTCGAATCCGAGTGCGGAGTCGTCGACGACCGAGAGGATGTGGACGGCTGCATCGAGCGCCGCCGCGAGTTGGAGACCGTGGGTGGTCGCGCGCTTCGACGACCGACTGCCGTCGGTCGGAATAAGGATTCGTTCGTACGGGAACGTGAGTTCGTCGTCGGGGTCCATGCGAGCGGTGAGAACGGGCAGGTCGGATAGGCGGACGACTTTCTCCGTGACGCTGCCGTGGAGCTGTCGCGAAAGTCCCTGTCGGCCGTGTGTGGGCATCACGATAAGGTCGTAGTCGTACTCCGCCGCGTATTCGACGATGGTCGGCGCGGGGTTCCCCTGAACGACGTCGGTCCCGTATTCGACGCCGAGTGTGTCGAGCGTCTCGGCCGCTTCCTCGACGACGCTTTCGCCTTCGCGTTCGAGTGCGTCGACCACGTCGTTACTCACGACCGTGACGCTGTCGCGGGTCGTATCCGCCACGAACAACAGTTGTATCTCCGCATCATCCCAGTGTGCGAGTTCACTGGCGTGATAGAGAACCGCGCTCGTCGCGGTGCTCTCGTCGACGGGAAGGAGGATTTTTTCGTACATGCTCTTCTGTAGGACAGGTTGTAGGTAAGTCCTTTCGACGGACGGAACGCTGACTGTTTGGAAGCACGTTTTCGCCTCCGAGCCTCGGTCAGCAGACTTTCCTCCCTCCCGCAATGACACTCATGGTATGACCCTGTCCCCGCAACCGGGCTTTGCCCACCGAGGTGACGACAGATGATGGACGGCGAATCGCGCGAAGCCGACCCCGTCGAATCACTGCAGGCGGCGGCCAGCACGCTCTCCAGGCGACGAGCACAGATAGACGAGATTGGCTTCGGCGAAGTTCGAACGCTCTCCGAGGCGTACCACGACGTCGCAGCGATTCTCGACCGACACGAAGAGAAGGCGACCGACCAGGACGACTTCCAGGGCTACGTCGAATTTCGGGATGCCCTGTCGAACCGACTCGAAGCGGTCCCTGCGGACGTTCGCCACGGAGATGCATTCATCGAGGCCAACGAAACGCTCACCACGCGCGTTACCTCGTCGCTGTCGTCGTCGGACTTCGAACGTGCCAGAGACCAACTTCGACCGGCCCGAGAAGAGGCGGAACTTCTCGATTCGCTTGAAGAAGCGGAAGAATCGTACCGGCGTGCGCGTCATGCCCTCAAAGACCGTGAATCCGAGGTCAAATCCCGAATCGACCGACTCGAACGCGTGAAAGAACTCGGGGAGGCCGACATCGATGCACCCGTTCACGAGCTTCGAGACCTAATCGAATCGTACAACGACGCGGTCGAAGCTGCGTTCGAGCAGTTCATCAGGGAGAAGTCCGCCCGTGAGGTGCTCACGTGGCTAGAGACCGCAGAATCGTACCCGCTCGCCGAAACACCAGCGCCCCCAGAACGACTGTGTGAGTTCCTCGAAACAGCCGCCATCGGTGACGAATCGGTGGCGACGCTCGTGGAGTACGCGGGCTACTCGCGGTCGAAACTCGACCACTACGTCGACGACCCGAAAACGTTCTCGGCGGCAGTCGGGACGAACAAACGGTTCCTCGAAACACTCGACGCAGACCCGCTTACCGTATCGTGGCCGCCAGCGCCTGCGTCCACGCTTCGATGGCGGACGAAAGAACTCGTCGCCGTCGTGAGTCGGTTCGCCGACGACGACGTGGTCGCTCACGCTCGCAAGGTGCACGAACTAACGCACGGGCGGGAGTACGAACGACTTCGGGACGCAGCGGTTGCCCGGGAAGAACTCACAGAAGACCAGCGCGACCGACTCCGACGCGGTGCAGTCTCGGACGAACTGGAGACGCTACGAGACGAGTACGACCGTATCGTCTCGTGTCTCGACGAGCATCCGCCGCTGGACGACTGAAACGAGAGGGCCGACGGAAAAGAGCGCTGACCCTTACGCAGCGACTTTTGCGCGCTCGTGATACCAACCGCCGAAAGCACCGAGAGGGACCACGAGCCAGCCAGCGGCCACAATAGCCATCGTAAGTCCCACTGGGAGGAATACAGTAAAGAAGACCGTCGCCTCCCCTAGTGCCATCTCACCGCGGTACACGTTCGAAACCGCGAGGAACAGTACAGGACCAATCGACCCGACAGCGAGACTCGCGAGTGCAGTGATTCCACCGAAGACCGCACCGTAGAGTTGGTGATTTTCTTCCGGGTACAGCTTCCGCCAGAGAAGTGTCCCAACAACGAATGACGTCGGAATCACGATTGGGAGAGTGAGTAACCCGATACCGAAGAAAAATCCGATGGTTCCGTTACCCGTTCCTGCGATAAGAAGCCACGCTCCGCCGAACCAAACGGCAATCGCCAGGAGTCCGGTCGCAGCCATTGCAATCCCCCCGCCAACGTCACGCCGAGAGGCGTAAGGAAGTCGTCCAGGACCGTAACGGTGACAGAGTCTCCGAGCCATAGATAGGGATACGTAGAAAAACACCATAAAACCACATTCAATTGACATTAGTCGGGGCAGATATTTGCATCTAGTGCGGCTCTCTGCTTATCCTGTTCAGCGTCAAAAAAGACTAAATCGAATACAGAGACTTAGTTCGCGTCGAGAATTTCGATGTCGAACACCAGCGTCTCGCCGGCGAGTTCGTGGTTGAAGTCGATTCGGACCACATCGTCGTCGGCGTGAACGATTTCGCCGAGACCGCCCTGTTGCGTCTGGACGTACATGCCTTCTTCCGGTTCGCCACCGAGAACCTCGCGGAGCTGTTCAGGGTCGTGTTCCTGAACGAGGTCGTCTCGCGGCTCGCCGTATGCCTTCTCCGGCGGAATCTCGATGCTCTCTTCGTCGCCGACTTCCATGCCGACGAGACCCTCGTCGAGACCTTCGATGACCGTCCCCGCGCCGACTTCGACGGCGAGCGGTTCGTAGTCGCGGTCCGGCTGTGCCTCCGCAAGCCCCTCTTCTTCGGCGACATCCTGTCGCGATGTGTCGAAAGTCGTTCCGTCAGTGAGTCGGCCAACGTATTCGAGTGAGACCGTGTCGCCAGTTTCAATCGTCATACGTACATTCTCTGGCGGACACGGATAAATGGCAGTACTGACATCCGAGGACTCAAACGAGAGACAGGCATCAGGCGAGTTCATCCGTTCAGAAAACCAATAGCGAACATGGCATTCGTTCGGACGAACGACATCGACACGTACTACGAGCAGCGTGGTGTCGGACCGCCGGTCGTCTTCGTCCACGCCGCAATCCTCGCCCACAGCCAGTGGGAACACCAAGTGAATGCACTCAGTGACGGCTATACGACCATCACCTACGATATTCGGGGACATGGTCGCACCGGTGGGTCAGAACCAGCGTCGTACTCCGTCGAACTGTTTGCCGACGACCTCGCCGCACTGATTGCAGCATTAGACCTCGAAGCCCCAGTTATCTGTGGACTCTCGTTGGGCGGATGCATCGCGCAAGTGTACGCAGCGACTCGTCCGGACGAGGTAGCCGGGATAGTGCTCGCAGAGACGTTCACCCCCGAGATATTCAGTCGGCGCGAATGGTTCCAGCGGTCGGTGATGCTTCGGGCGACGATTCCGTTCGTCCGCCTCATCGGCTACGGGCGCGTCGAGACGGCCATGGTGTGGGTACAAGAGCGACTGTCGAGGACGAAGGCGGGCGGCGACTACGAGAAGGTCGAACAACTCCGCGAGGACGTTCCAAAGATGAACACGAACGAATTTGTGAAGGTAATCCGTGCCGTCGCAGCGTTCCACAAAACCGAGGTCGACCTCGCGGCAATCTCCGTACCGACGCTGGTCTTGTACGGCGAGCACGAACTGCCGTTCGTCAAGCAGCACGCAGCGAAACTGAAAAGCAAGATTCCGAATGCAATCTCCCGGGAGGTTCCCGGTGCAGGTCACGCATCTAATCTCGACAATCCGGTGTTCTTCGAGGATGCTCTGAGGCGATTCCTCGACGGGGTTGCGGCAGAGGCGGCGTAACCACCGCCAACTGAGAGGGGTCCGGTGCTCCTGTGCGGGTCGTCACGCACCGGGAACGACAACCTACGTTGAACACAGTGGTCCCCGTATCGTCGCTATGGTCACGTGGGACGAACGATACAGAACCGGAACGTACCCGACCGACCCAGAACCATCGCCGGTGTTACGGGCGTACCTCGACACCATTCCCGAGGGTCGTGCACTCGACGTTGCGGCCGGAAGCGGACGGAATGCACTCTTTCTCGCCGAACAGGGATACGAGGTTGACGCCCTCGATCAATCTGAAGAGGGGTTAGGAATCATCCGCGAACGCGCCGAATCCGACGGCTTCGACGACCGTATCGAGACGGTTCGTG
Organism: Haloferax mediterranei ATCC 33500; assembly: GCF_000306765.2. Lineage (NCBI taxonomy): Archaea > Methanobacteriati > Methanobacteriota > Halobacteria > Halobacteriales > Haloferacaceae > Haloferax > Haloferax mediterranei. The sequence goes on along the minus strand of NC_017944.1, from coordinate 405,737 downwards.
CCGATGCGACGGCCTACGACTTTCCCGACGCGACGTACGACCTCATCACGATCAGCTACTTCCGAACGCTGGACCGGCTGGGTGATATCAAAGCGGCGCTGAAACCCGGCGGCATCCTCTTTTATCAACATCACCTTCGGTCCTCCCCGCCGGCGACGATTGGTCCCAGCACCGACCGGTATCGTCTCCGCTCGAACGAACTCCTCCACGCGTGTCTCGACCTCACCGTTCTCTATTACGAGGAATCGACCGAAAAGCGGGACGACAGAACGTCGGCCACGGCGACTATCGTCGCACGGAACACCCACGGCGGGGCGCAGACGTACCCGAGGCGACATTGGGACGAGTGATAGAGGGTGTTGAGGGGAGGGTGAACTGGTTGAGAACGAGTTAAGGACCGCTTCAATGCAGGCATCCGATTTCGGTGCCGGATTCAGTAGAGACAGTGCCTCCATCGCACCCGGGACTCTCGTACGAAGCCGCAGCGACGAGCGTGCCCTGAGCCTTTCGAATGCGTATCGTACCGTTTTCGGCGAGTACCGACGTGTCTTCTTCGAAACCGAATCCAGCATATCGAAGGGAGGCCGGCGGTCTCGACTGCAACGTCGTGTCGTCTCCGCTTCGGCTCAGGAGTACGAGCCGTGCGCCCGGTTCGAGTACAAGCTCTTCAATCCGATACGTCTGGTCGGACTCTATGACGTACCCTGACACGTCCAATGAATGTTCAGATTCATTCTCCATCAGAATGTATTCATAACTGATGAATTCACGTTCTATTTCATCTGGATAGACACCGGTACTCTGTAATTCGGGCTTTTCAGTCTTCTTCGAACCGCTCATAGTCCCGTCGTTTGTTGACTTTGGTTCAGTGTTCTTATCAAATTCTGAAATACACCCAGTTATACCAATAGATAGTCCTGCAGAACCAAATGTTAAAAGATCGCGTCGTTTCATATATAATTGGCTCTGGTGAATCGCCATATTGCGGTTGATTTGGCTATGTTGAGGCACGCTTGATGTTATGAACGACACATTTCACGACGAGTTCACGAAATTCTCGGTAGAATGAGCGATTTAAAGAACGACGCCCTCGTGAACAGGTAGAGGTGGCGTGCACTCATGCTCGGCTCTCCGTCACTCGGTCGGCGTCCCGCTCTCGCGGGGCATCGGCCTCGCTAGTCACTTCGAGGAACACCTCTTCGAGGTCGGCTTCGGCGACTGACACCGACCGCGGCGCGAGGTCGAACTCCTTGAGGACTCCCATCAGGTCGTGGACGAGCGCGCGGTCGGCCATCGAGACTTCGCAGACCGTCCAGTCGCCGCGCTTCTCCCACTCGTTGACGTTGAACTCGCGTTCGATCTGCTCGCGGGCCGTCGTCGGAACCTCGTCTTCGACGACGACTTCGTAGGCCTGCGTCCGGAACAGGTCCACGAATTCTGTGACGGACTCGTCGGTGACAATCTCGCCATCGTCCACGATATTCAATATAGTATTTTGTAATATTAACAACACTATAGAAGCGCTTAGTCAACGGGGGTTCTTACTGATTATAAAAATAAATGATCACATCCCCAGCCAGATTCCGTATTGTCAACATGACTTCTCAGATACAATCGATAGAAAGTAGCCTATTACAGAGTAAATCCACAAGAATTCATTATCTGAACAGTTGTATCCTCGGGAACTTAATAGGAAAACGTAGCATTAGACTGGTCTGTTTTCGGATAACAGTCACGACACGAAAATTCCCAGTATACTCAGTTATATTCCAATAAGTACACAATACTAATCAGAACAGATTGTGACTACAGTTTCATTGAACTTAACTCGTTTTACCTAAGCCGTCACAAGATACGCCGGTGATTGCACTAGTCAGTCTAACCGCTGGTATTCGAACAGGCACTGGTTCTGCATTCCCAATACATTCAATACAGTTTAGTACATTTAATATATTCTGCCCATCAGCGACGACCGTTTCGAGACAATTAACGACGGCAACGACAGCCCAAGTCCAGGGACAAACGCCTACAAAATCCTCTCATTCTTAGAGCAGAATGCTCACCAAGCGTTCACACAAGGCGAGATCGTCGAACGGACGTCCGTCAAATCCGGGTCGGTCGGCCCGACTCTCGTCAGGCTCAGAGAACGAGGTCGAGTCGAGCATCGAGGCAAGTACTGGCGTGTTAGTGACCACGTCTTGAGCCTTGACGCTGCAGCCAACCATGCTGATGCTGTTGCAGCTAGTCGCGAAGAGGAACCATTTGAATACGACGAATGGCAAGAACACGCCGTTGACCCACGCAAACAGCGTGACTGACACCGCTCGCTTCCAGAAAGGAGACGTATTCTGGGTACCGGAACCGTTCCGACGTGGGTCAAAACCACGCCTCTGGTTAGTTCTTGCTGCGGACTCATTCCCATACCCTGGAGAGGAGTATCTGTGTGCAGCCCTGACCACAAGTAATCTTCTGTGGAACTACGAACTTGGAGACGACTGGGTTAGTGGCAAAGACCCAAGCAAGACCTCGTACTGCTTACCCTGGGTCGTCGCTACAATCAAACATGACGCTGTCGTCAACCCACAGGGACAAGTGACTGAGTCATTCGCCAACGAAATGATTGTAGAGTGCAGGCGGTACCTCGGTCCCCAGTAGAGTTCGTCTACTAGTGTTCGTACCACCCAGTAGAGTTCGTCTACTAGTGTTCGTACCACCCAGTCTCGAGTCCTCCTACGTCGTGGTCAGTAAGTGAATCTGTATTCTTCTCGTCCCAATGATACGGTTGGACCTCGAGACACCCCATCGTTTCCGGAGAAAACTCTCCGACGCTCAGCCAAGGGCGGTGTTCAGATAAGGATTGAAAGGTGAGGTGGAGCGTTTTCTGAGTGATTTATCCCGAAAACGCTAGCCTCGGCGGTAATCTCGACCAGATCGAGTTAGAGCTTGTGGAACGAGAAGCGACACCGCAGTTGCTGATGAAGCTCAGTATTCAGCTCCATCTTGCTGGAGTATCGCTTTCGGGTACTGTTTCCATTCTTGAAATATTCGGTGTTAAACGAGCTCGTTCTACCGTTCACAACTGGGTTCACAAAGCCGATCTACAGCCGACGGCGGTCGACGCCCGAATCACGTTGCGGTCGATGAAACCGTGATTCGACTCAATGACGAACAGTACTGGCTGTACGCTGTCGTCGATCCAGAGACGAGCGAATTACTCCACACGAAGCTTGAACCGACGAGAACAACGTTCTCGCTCATTCGTTCTTCCATGAACTCCGCGAGAAACACGACGTCGACGACGCCGTGTTTCTCGCCGATGGCGCGACACCGCTGAAAGACACCTGCAACCGACACGGCCTTCGATTCCGGTATGAAAAACACGGGGATCGAAACAGCGTTGAACGTGTTTTTCGTAAGATAAAATGAAGAACTTCCTCGTTCTCAAACTGTTTCAGCAACGCCGAAGCAAAAACTGCTGACGATTGGCTCAGATCATTCGCCTTCGCATGGAATCAGCTTATCTGAACACTACCAGAAACGCAGCCCACAGATTTGACAGACGAATTTTCATACTGAGTTACATATAATTTTCTACTTGTATCATATATTAAGTTATAATACTGTCACTACCATATCCCGAAGTGCATGCCTGAGAAAGGTACTGAGACCCGACGATCGTTCGTGAAGAAGAGCCTCGCAACCGCTGGCATCGCTGGTGGCATTCTCACTAGTGTTGAGCCAGTCGCTGCCGCTGAGCACACGGTTACGATTGAGGGGAATGGGACCTACGAATTAGACTTTAGTCACTCACCCGGTGTCTATGGAGAGCTTAATGGTGGTCAGGTTGAGGAGACCTTCGATGGCCTAATCACGGAAATCAGAATGTTTGGTGACCTAACCGTCGACGCAGACTCCACCGACGAGGGTGGAAATGCTAGGATTACAGTTGAGGGCGATGGTGACTATGGATTCACCATTGCAAACGAGCATGGTGCTGATATCCACAAGGAAAGTAACTGTGAGTCCTCAGATTCAATAAGTGGACAAGACGTGACTGGATCTCTGAACGGTTATGACAATCTTGACAAGTACGACACTACTGCTGCTATCTCCTACGCCACGACGTGGGAGAATCCGGATGCCAAAGTCGAGATCTACTACAACATCTAAATAAGATAGCAGTACTTGTCAGTTGACCACTTAACACCCTCGCGATTTTTCACACCCCTGTTACTTCCCGAGTAGTGGTGTCGGAACTCCCATATTTGTGGGAGAGTGTTCCCATCCCTCCATTTTACCACGAAACACAATGCTCTCGCAAGCACTATGTGAACAATCTATGAGGACGAGCTTTCCGACCCACTGGGTTCGAGGGTGAAGTCCAACACCAGCCTAGTGTTCCGTTCCTCGGTATATTGTTCAACCAGGCACTGTCTAGTTAGTGACCTCCTCAACCGGCGTTCGTCCGTCGAGCGATTGATGCGGTCGTTTGAAGTTATAGTATTGCGCAAATTGTATGAACCACTCGCGGACGCTTCCATGACTGCCCACCCGCGAATTATGGAAGCTGAAGAATTGCGTGTGCGTACTCGTGGATGATCGTCGCCGCGAGATCCGCCTGATTCGGTCGACTCTTTACTTCGACGAGTGGGGTGAGATCTTGGACGCTCCGAGACTGACAGACGCCTTTGGCTCTCCCATGCCGCCAGTCGTCGGGGTCAACGATGCGGACTGTCACGCCTAGTTCCGATTCGATTTCGATGAGGTCCACGACGAGCGTCTCGGGGTCGCCCGTTGCAGCGGTGTCGAGTTCCGGGAGTGGGTCGCCGTCGGTCTGCGAGATGTCGAACACTGGTGCGGGCTTGAAGCCGACGAGCCCTTTCGACCACTCTTCGGGGGCGGCGACTTCGACTCGGTCACCAACAACATTTTTAGCTAACGTGACTGCTTTCTTGATGAAGCGGGAGATCTTCGACATGAACTATCGCCGGTTTCCCGCTTCATCTTCCAAGTTCTAACGGTTGAAACCGACGCCGTCTAGTGATTCACCAGAGCCATATAATTACAATCAGGAGTATAAATAAGTCTTCTCGGAGACGATGTAGTCTGGTTACTCGAATAGTACCCGGACGAGACTCGGCACACTGTTTTCTCGGCCTAAACTTCGGAACTTCTTTACATCATTTAGGCCAGCCTAAAACATGGCACGTGACAATGAGACTGAGGATAGCCCGACACGGCGCGACTACTTGGCCTACACCGGTGCGCTGGTGAGCAGCGGACTGCTCGCGGGGTGTACAAGCGACAGTAGTGGAAAGCCAACACTGACTGAAACGACCTCGACAGAAACAGAGACAGCAACGACCCCGACGACACAGGCGAGCACGCCCGAAGACGATTCGTTCTCGGTGACGATGGCACCGATAGGCGAAGTCTCGTTTACTGCCGTTCCCCAGACGGTGTACGCGTACAGCCCCCACTACGCAGATATGGCTATCGCCTTCGGCCACGGTGATTCGATTGCATCACTCGGGTCCTCTAGCAGTTATGCATCGACATTGAATTACTACTACGACGCAGTCGACGGGGCATCATTCGACGCGGCGAACGTCAAACAGGTGTGGAACGACGGCGTCGACAAGGAACTCTTCTACGAAATCGACGCCGACGTTCACCTCCAAGACCCGTGTTGGCTGCTGTCGTTTGCAGATGATTGGGACACATCCGATATCAGGGAGGTTCGAGAGAACATCGGGCCGTGGGTCGGGAATCGATACAGTCGGGAACACGCCCAGCCACCCGAAGGATGCCGCGACGGCTACCAGTACTACACGCTCTGGGAACTCTCGGAAAAAATCGCGGCGGTGTTCCAAGAACAAGAGCGACAGCAGGCACTCCACGAGGAGCACGAGTCGCTGTTGAACACCATCAAACGCGACCTGCCGCCGGAAGAAGAGCGACCGACTGTCGGACTCCTTATCTACCGAGACGGGGCGTTCCGTCCGTACGAGATAAACAGCCCAGGATTCGCAAAGGCGCACGTCCGCCCGCTCGGTGCCCGAGACGCCTTCGTCGACAACGACCAGACGTACGACGAGAACGCCGACGGACAACTCGACTACGAAGCGATGTTAGAAATCGACCCGGACGTCATTCTCCACAACTTCGGAGTCGGAGAATTCTACGATGTCGCGTCGACCCGTGAGACCTTGGAATCTCACCCTGTCGGCAGCGAACTGACGGCAGTACAAAACGACCGCGTGTACAGTTCCGGGACGCCGTTCCAGGGACCGCTCACGAATCTCTTCCAACTCGAAATGACCGCGAAACAGGTCTATCCGGACGTGTTTGGTGAGTGGCCGGGAGACGGAAGCGAAACGTCCTACCCCGAAATTCCGTCCGATGAGCGACTATTCGACCGCCAGCGGGTCTCCGATATCGTCACCGGGACCATCCAATCGTAAGCCCCGTCCGTTCGATTTTTATCATCCGGCAACCGTCGTACATTGATGACCGTGAGGGATTCGCTCGACGAGCCGCGCATTATCGACACGCACGCACACCAGCCGACGGCGGAGTTCCTCGAAGACGCCGGTGGCGAAATGATGCAGGACGCGGCGAACAGATTCGGCGCGGAGATGGAGACGTGGGACTACGAGGAGATGATCGAAGAGTATCACGACCACGGAATCGGCAAGGCGATTCTCCTCGGGTGGGACGCCGAGACGAACACGGGGAATCCGCCGGTGCCGAACGACTACGTTGCCGACGTTCGCGACGAACACCCGGACTTCTTCATCGGATTCGGAAGCGTCGACCCGCTGAAGGACGACTGCGTCGAGGAGGCCATCCGCTGCGTCGAAGACCTCGGACTTTCGGGCTTCAAGTTCCAGCAAATCGCACAGGGATTCGACCCGAGTGACGACGAGCACACGGAACTGTTCGACACCATCGAAGACCTCGGAGTGCCCGTCGTCTTCCACGGCGGCAACTCGACACTCGGTGCGTGTTCGCCGGGCGGGCGCGGACTGAAAATCAAGTACGGAAATCCGATGCTCATCGACGACGTGGCGGCGGAGCACCCCGACCTCAAGATTCTCATCGCCCACCCGGCGTTCCCGTGGGAACAAGAGCAACTGGCTATCTGCCAGCAGAAGGGGAACGTCTACATGGACCTCTCCGGGTGGCTTCCCAAGTACATCGACGAGCAAGTGCTACACTACGCGAAGACGGTCCTGCAGGACAAGGTGATGTTCGGCACCGACTACCCGATGATTCGGCCGGAACAGTGGTTCGAATCGTTCGACGACCACTTCGACGCCTCGGACGAGGTCAAGCGCAAGCTTCTCTGGGAGAACGCAGAGGAGTTTCTTGAATTATAACTATAGACGGGGTTTGATTTAGTAACATTCAATATATCTTATTGAAATTTTTTCTAATATGGGGATTGGGATACTTAATCGACCGATTCAGCTAAGTCGGGGGAGAGATGAGATACGAAAATAAACAGCTTACAGCAAAGCAGCAGACTATTCTCTATAAAAAGCGAGATAATCCTGGCTGGTCTAACACGCGCATTGCAAACGCAGTTGGCTGTTCTGATTCACACGTGTCAGAAACTCTGAGGAATTATGATCCAGAGAAACTCAACGACGACGGAACGATTCCCGTTCCGGTCGAACCAGATAAAGAATCGGCAGGAGGCCGGTTAAAGTGGGTAATTATTTCTTTGTGCGCGCAAGGTTGGGGGCTGTTATATGCGTTCGGCGGCCCGAGCACTGAAGCGGTGACCGCAGATCAAGCATTGCTCGTATTCGGTATTGCGTGGCTGATCGCCCCAGTTGTGATTTTTGCTGACGCTCAGTTACAGCACAAGGAGTACGCCTCGTATCGGCCGAACAGAATCGTGTGGCCGACAATAGCGTTCTGTGTCCCCACACTCGGAACGCTTTATTATGTGGTGAAGCGCGCTTAGACCTATTCGAAATCGGGGCGACGCTTCTCCAAGAACGCCGAAACGCCCTCTTCGTGCGCATCGGTATCGTAAGCTAGCGTCTGCGCTTGCGCCTCGCGTTCGAGGCCATCGGGCCACGGACGACCGAGATTCGCGTGAATCGCTTCTTTTGCGAGCGCCAGCGTCTCAGTCGGTCGGGAGGCGAGTGTCTCGGCCATTTCGTCGACGACCGTATCGAGTTCGTCCGCGTCCACAACCTCGTTCACCAAGTCGAGGTCGGCGGCCCGCTCGGCCGAGATAAGTTTCCCGGTGAACGCCAGTTCTTTCGCCGCCCGAAGGCCGACGAGTCGCGGAAGCGTCACCGTCCCGCCGGCATCGGGGACGAGGCCGACGTTCACGAACGACGCGCCAAACCGTGCCCCTTGGACGGCATAGGCGAAGTCGCAGGCGGCGACGACAGACGTGCCAGCGCCGACGGCGTCCCCGTTGACGCGGGCGATAACCGGAACCGGTGCGGTGAGAATTGCTTCTGCCACGCGTCCGAGCGTCCCGCGAACGCGCTCGTACGCTTCACGTGCCGTCTCGTCGCGTTCGGCCATCGCTTGGATGTCGCCACCGGCACTAAACGCGTCGCCGTCGCCGGTCAACACGACGGCGTCGACGGCTTCGGGTGAGAGGTTTTCGAGCGCCGCAGAGAGGTCGCGCGCCACGTCGGCGGTAAAGGCGTTCTTCACGTCGGGTCGGTCGAACGTTACCGTCCTGACTCCGTCCGCGTCTTCGACTCGCATACCCTCGCTACACGGACACGAAATAAATAGCCTCCCCGAATAGCCGGTCACTCACTGGAAGTCGTCCCGACCGGCAGCCCGCAGCAGCCAAATAACGTCCCGAAACATCACCCAAACAGCGTCCCGAACAGCGACTGTTGCGCCCGCCGAAGTCGTTCCAGAAACGCGGATTTGCTAATACCGAGTTCGTCGGCCACGTCTTCGGCCGTAATCGTCCGCGGGAGTTCGAAATATCCCATCTCGACCGCGACGCGAAGGCTCTCTTCTTGGGCCGGTGTGAGGTCCCACGCTCGTCCAACAGGTGGCGTCTCGTCCGACCTGAGTGGATAGACGCGCTGGAGTTGAATACCGACGGTGTGTCCAGCCTTCTCCATGACGCCGCGGAGCACGTCGTAGCCGACGACGGCACCTCGCATCGTCGCGCCGCCGTCGTTGTACTCCATCGATTCGACGAGGAAGCCGACGTCGACGAGTTCGTGGACGACACACGGGTGTTTCGAGAGACACCGATACGTGTGAGCGTCGTCCCCCCGGGTGACGTGAAGGTACCGAATATCGTCGTCGGCGTCGAGAGTCGCTGCCAATCGGTCGTCGCTCGAAGCGGAAAAGTGGAGGAGAACGTTCCCGTCGGCACGGAGTTGCGGCGCGGCCGCATCGACTGTGGCGGGGACTTCCTCGGTTGCCCGCGCGAGCGGACAGTCGTCCCCGTCAATTCGAAACTCGGCCACGAGACACTCCTCTATCATCGGTGGAAGATACACGACACGTGTATATAAAGGCCGTCTATAGGCGGGCCAATTCGTAAGTGGTTATCCATGATAGTTCCACATAGACTGATGGACCTCGAAACTGTCAAAGAACGCGCTGGACCGCGGCAGTTCGCTCCGAAGGACGACATGCCTGAGGAGTACCGCAAAGCCGCGACTCGCATGATTCAGTTCCACGCGAACAGCGAAGTGATGGGCGGCTACCTCGAAAAGCCGTTCATCCGCCAAGCACCGAGTATCGACCGTAAACTCGCGTTCTCGGCGAAAGTCCAAGACGAGATCGGACACGCGCAACTGCTCTACCGGGCGGCGGAATCGCTCGGTATCAAGACCCGCGACGAGATGTTGGACGAACTCGCCAACGGCGAAGGAAAGTTCCTCAACTGCTTCCACTACCCGATGGAGTCGTGGCACGAAGTCCCCATGATTGCGTTCTTCGTCGACGGCGCGGCCATGCATCGACAGGCCACGCTCAAGAACACGTCGTGGACGCCGTACGCGCACGCGATGGACAAGGTGTGCTTCGAAGAGGGCTTCCACGTCAAGCACGGCGAATCCATCCTCTCCGAACTGATGAACGGGTCGAAGGCGACCCAAGAGAAGACACAGGAGGCCTTCGAGATGTGGTGGCCGCGTATCATCCAGTTCTTCGGCCCGACCAACGACAAGTCCGTGCACAACGACTTCGCACAGCAGGTCGGTCTGAAGACGAAGTCGAACGACGAACTGCGCGACACCTTCCTCGACACCTACGTCCCGAAGGCCGAGAAGTACGGCCTCGAAGTCCCCGAGTACCCGCGTATCGAGTACGACGAGGACGAAGACACCTACCACGTCAACGAGGACGACCTCAACTGGGACGAGTTCTGGACCATCGCCAAGAACGACTCGGAAGGCAGCCACGAACAGATTAACTCTCGCGCCCACGCCCAAGCGGCGGTCGAGTGGGTCCGCGAGTCGATGGAAAGCTGGGAACAGGCGGCGAACACCGAAACCCCGCAGGCGGCGGACTAAGAACCATGATTTGGGAAGTATTCAGACAGGAGAGACCGGGCGGCTACCACAAGCACTGTGGGAACGTCCACGCACCGGACCGCGAGATGGCACTCCAGTTCGCGGCCGTCCAGCACGGTCGGCGAATGAAGACCAACAGCCTGTGGGTCACGCCACAGCGTGAAATCGGCGAAATCGACGCAGACGAGATCAGCTTCGGCGGGATGACGGACAAGACCTACCGCTGGGCGACGTCGTACACGGACATCGAACCCGCAGCACCCGAAGTCGCGGAGAGCGAGGCCGAACAAGCCGACGTCGAAAGTTCACTCGAGGCGGACAGCTAACATGGTTGCCTTACTCAATCCCGAAGACCTCGACGGAGCCCAGCAGGCGGCAATCGAAGAGATGCTGTTCCGCATGGCCGACGACGAGTACGTCCAGGGCGAGCGCCTCATCGAATGGCAGATTTACGCGCCGACGCTCGAATCCGACCTCGCGCTGGCGAACATCGCACAGGACGAGTTCGGCCACGCCCGCCTCTGGTACGACCTGCTCGAAGAACTCGGCCACACCGAGGCCGAACTTATCTGGGAACGCCCGGCGGACGAGTTCAAGCACGCGACGCTGGTCGAACTTCCGTTCGAGGAGGGAGACTGGGCCGACGCCATCCTCCGGTGTTACCTCTTCGACAGTGCCGAACGACTACGCTTGGAGTCGCTCGTGGACACGAGCTATGCGCCGCTCGCCGACCGGGTTGGAAAGGTGCTGAGCGAAGAGCGCTACCACCTCGAAAACGCCCAAAGCTGGCTCGACCGGCTCGCCGAAGGTGACAGCAAAGAGCACGTGCAGGACGCGCTGGACCGGCTGTTCCCCCATGCGCTCTCGCTGTTCGTCGAACCCGAATACGAAGAAGAGATTGTGGAAAACGACTTCCGGACGGAGTCCATAGAAGACCTCCGTGTCGAGTGGCTAGAGACGGTCATCCCCTACCTCGAATCGCTCGGCCTCGACGTTCCAGACCCCGACGAGGTGGACAAGCCAACCGCCCGCGGGCGCGACGGCACGCACACCGAACACTGGGACGAGTTGGCCGCGGACTTCCGGAAGACGTACAACGAGCTCGAAGCACCAGAACCAGCGAGAATCGGGCGGGAGCGTGCCTGACATGAGCACTGACGACGCATCGACCGAGGCGGCCTGCGGCTACACTGAGTACGTCGACGGCGAGGCCCCCGAAGACTTCCCGAAGACGGGCGAAGGTGCCACCGGTATTGAAGCCGACATCTGGGAGACCCTCTACGAAATCGAGGACCCGGAGATGCCGGTGAGCATCGTCGACCTCGGTCTCATCTACGGCGTCCGGGTCGTCGAAGAAGAAGACGAGGAGGGCGAGCCGAAGACGCACGGCATCGTCGAGATGACCTTGACGTACACCGGCTGTCCGGCCCGCGACTACATCACGAACGACGTGAAGTGCGCGATTCTCGCCTCCGGCGTCGACGAAGCGTCCGTCAGGCTCAGGTTCACTCCGGAATGGAACGTCAACATGGTGACCGAGGCGGGCCGCGAGGCCCTCCGCGACTTCGGGCTGGGGGTATGATGCGCCGCTTCGACCCCAGCACCGACACGTCGGGCGAAACCGCAGGTGCGGAGTGCCCGTACTGTGGCTCGACCGACACCGTGCGCGAGCATCCGAAAGGTCCCGGCCTCTGCCGCTCGATGCACTTCTGCAACGAGTGTCAAGAGCCGTTCCAGCGATTCGAATAGCGCGACAAATCGAGGTCCCGTTTCGATTCGGTTCCGTTTTTTCTGAAGGCGGACTCGACAAAGAGAGCTACGTAGCGGCGCGAGAGTTACTCTGTTCTGGAGTGGAGAACGAAACCAGCGGAACGGAGCGTCTCGAAACTGACGGGTCGAAGAACTGGGACGCGCCGGTGAAGTAGTGTTGAGAGCGCGTCAGCGGACGCGAAGTTAAGAACGCGCCGGTGAAGTGGTGTTGAGAGCGCGTCAACGAATCCGAAATTGCGGACGTGTCAGTGGATGTTGAGGTTGATGTTCTTCGCTTGGGTGAACTCGCGGACGGCTTCTTCGCCCTGCTCGCGTCCGTGGCCACTCTGTTTCGTGCCGCCGAACGGCGTCTGCGGGAACGTGACCGGGTACTCGTTGACGCTGACCATCCCGTAGTCGAGCGCGTCGGCGACCTGGTGGGCGCGGGAGAGTCCGTCGGTCCAGATACCCGCAAGGAGTCCGTACGGCGAGTCGTTAGCGATTTCGATGGCCTCCGCTTGGTCTTCGAACTCGATGACCGAAAGCACCGGGCCGAAGATTTCCTCACGTGCGACCGTCATGTCGTTCGTCACGTCGGTGAGGACCGTCGGTTCGACGAAGTAGCCGTCTTCCTTGTCTTCGGGTCGGCCGCCGCCGCACGCGACGGTTGCGCCTTCGTCGGCACCGATGGAGATGTACTCGAGCACGTCCGCCTGATGGGATTCGCTGACGACCGGACCCATCCGGCCGTCGTCGTCGATGCCGGAACCGAGCGGCGTCGATTCGGCGCGCTGGACGATTTTCTCGACGAGTTCGTCGGCAACGTCCTCGTGGACGAGGAGTCGAGAACCTGCCCAGCACATCTGACCGGCGTTCATGAAGATACCGTAGTGGACGCCTTTCGCGGCGGCGTCGAGGTCAGCATCGGGGAAGACGACGTTCGGTCCCTTGCCGCCGAGTTCGAGCGTGACGCCGGTGACGTTCTCGGCCGCGTCGGCCATGACGCGCTTGCCGATTTCGGTGCTGCCGGTGAAGGTGACGTGTTCTACATCGGAGTGCGATGCGAGGGCCGACCCCGCTTCCGACCCGCTTCCGGGGACGATGTTCACGACGCCGTCCGGGAGGCCGGCTTCTTCGGCCGCGAGTCCGTAGTACAGTGCGGAGAGAGGAGTCTGACTGGAAGGCTTCAGAACCGCCGTGTTCCCGCAGGCGAGTGCGGGTGCGAGGCTGCGCCCCGCGAGTTGGAACGGGTAGTTCCACGGGACGATGTGGCCGGTGACGCCGAGCGGTTCGCGCGTCGTGTAGTTGACTCGCTTTCCGGGAACCGGGTTGTAGTCGCCGGTCACCTTGTCGGTCCAGCCGGCGTAGTACCGGAAGGTGTCGATGACCATCTGGACCTCCATCCCCGCCTCGAACGGCGTCTTACCGTTGTCGTGGGATTCGACGAGCGTAATCTCGTCTTTCCGTTCCTCGATGGCGTCGGCCATCGCGTGGAGCAGCTCGCCGCGCTCTGACGGCCCCATCGTCCGCCACTCGCTGCCGCGCTCCGCGGCCTTGCTCGCGGCCTCGACGGCGGCGTCAACGTCCGACTCGCCGGCACGGGCTACGGTTGCGTACGGTTCTTCTGTCGCGGGGTCGAGCGTCTCGATGGTCGCGTCCGATGCAGCGTCTACCCAGTCTCCGTCGATGTAGAGACTCGTCGGGCCACTGTATTCCATTACACTGTAGCGTTCCACCCCAAATTATTAATTATTGTTGGTTACTGTAGAGAATGCGATACCGACGGCGTCGCTCACGGGAGCAGTAATCTCTGCGAGCGCGGACCTCTCCGAGCGTGATACCCGCTCGGCCGAGAGTTCGGCCTCACCTCGTGAAGTCAGACCTCACCCGGTCTTGTACACCCCTCTGGCGGTTGCGATGTGGCTTCCGTCCGCGGAGTACACGTCCACGTCAACCGTGCCGACGTCGCCGCCGAGTCGGGCCACGTCGGCCTCCGCGCGCAAGTCGCCGGTTCCGGCGTTCAGGTAGTCGATTCGCATGTCGATGGTCGGGACCGGTTGGTCGACTTCGCTCACGAGCGCCGCGCCGCCGACGGTGTCCGCGAGGGTGAACGTGACGCCGCCGTGGGCCATCACTTGGTCGGCGTTCCACGATAGTTCCTCGCGCATCTCGATGTACCCCTCTGCGTGTCCGTCTGCCGCTTCGGTAACTTCGACGCCGAGCAACCGCGCGAACGGCATGCTCTCGAAGAATTTCTCGATGTCCATAGTTGTCTATTTCAGGCGTTTGTTAAGTTCGTTTCGTCGGTTAAAGGTCGTTTCGTCGGTCGGGGGTCATTTCATCGGTGGAGAGTCGTTCCGTCGGTCGGGTGGTGTTCGCCACGGAGACGACCGTTGCTGTGCGGGTCACCGATGGTCGTAGACGCGCTGGACCTTCCCGACTTTGGTGCGCTCGATACTGCCCGCGCTCACGAGCACGATTTCGTCGGGCGTGAATCCCAGCACGTTCGAGAGACGCTTGCGAATGCGTCGTTCGAGTCCGTTCCGGGAGCCGTCAAAGTCTTCGGCGAGTTCGACCGTCAGGTCGAGGCGGTCGAGGTTCCCGTCGCGCCGGAGGTCGATGCGGTAGTGCGGCGCAATCTCGTCGAATTCGAGGACGACAGACTCCACCTCGCTCGGGTAGAAGTTCACCCCGCGGACGATGAGCAAGTCATCCGCACGTCCCGTGACGCCGCTCATTCGGACGCAGGTTCGTCCACACTCGCAGGTGTCGTAGTCGAGCGTCGTCAAATCGCCCGTGCGGTACCGAAGCACCGGAAGTGCCACCTTCGTCAGCGTCGTCAACACGAGTTCGCCCTCTTCGCCCTCTTCGACCTGCTCGCCCGTATTGGGGTCGATAACTTCGGGATAGAAGTGGTCCTCCCAGATGTGCATGCCCGCCTGTTCGAGACATTCGACGGCGACGCCGGGGCCGATAATTTCCGAGAGACCGTAGTTTTCGACCGCGGTGGCGTCGAATCGGGTTTCGATTTCGTTTCGCATCGGCTCGGTACAGGGTTCCGCACCGTAGAGAATCACCGACAGTGGGAGGTCTGCCGGGTCGTATCCCATCTCCTCGGCGACTTCGGCGAGGTAGAGCGCGTACGACGGGGTGAGACAGATTGCGTCGGTTCCGAGGTCGGCAAGCATCTCGACTTGCCGTTGCGTGTTGCCGCCGCCGGTCGGAACGACCGACAGTCCCATCTCGGTCGCGCCGTCGTGAAAGCCGAATCCGCCGGTGAACAGGCCGTAGCTGTAGGCGTTCTGGAGGGAGTCGTCGCTCGTCAGACCGACACCGCGGAACCCGCGGGCCATCATCTCGCGCCAGATGTCCAAGTCGTCCCGCGTGTAGCCGACGATTTTGGGCTTGCCGGTGGTTCCTGACGATGCGTGAATTCGAATCACGTCGTCCATGTCGACGGCGAACATGCCCGTCGGATACTCGTCGCGGAAATCTTCTTTCGTCGTAAACGGAAGCTTCGACAGGTCGTCGACGCTCGTCACGTCTTCCGGGGAGACACCGGCCTCGTCGAGCGTGCGGCGATAGAACGCGACGTTCTCGTAGGCGTGTCGAACCACCTCCCGAATCCGCCGGTCTTGCAGTCGGCGCAACTCCGGTCTCGGGAGTCGCGTCGAGTCGGTCTCGTCGCTGGAACTCATCGCTCGTATGTCTACGATACATTCACAAAAGATTATTCACTATTCTGCTAGTCGGCGACCGAGACGCCGAGATAGCGGTCGAGAATCTCGTCCGAAGCCGCAACCTCGTCGGCCGGACCTTCGTGGACGACCTGCCCCTTATCGAGGATGTACACGTAGTCGGCAGCGTCGAGTGCGACTTGGACGTTCTGTTCGACCAGCAGGATAGTCACGCCCTCGTCGTTCAACTCCTTGATTTTCCGTTGGACCTGCTTGACGATGGACGGTGCCAGTCCTTCGGTTGGTTCGTCGAGCATCAAGAGGTCCGGCGCGGAGACGAGTGCGCGGGCGATGGCGAGCATCTGCTGTTCGCCGCCGGAGAGAGCCGCGCCCTTGCTCGTTCGGTGCCGAGAGAGGTTTTCGAACTCGTCGATAATCTCGTCGACGGTCGGCTTGTCGATGTCCTTCCGACCGCCGATACGGCCGATTTCGACGTTTTCGGTGACTGTCAGTCCGGGGAAGACGCGACGCTCTTCGGGAACGAGCGCGATGCCTTCGCGGGCGGTCTTCTCGGGGGAAAGCGCGGTGATGTCCGTCTCGCCGAAGGAGATTGTCCCCGCCGAGGGCGTCACGCTCCCGAGGATGCTTCGGAGCGTCGTCGTCTTGCCGACGCCGTTGCGACCGATGAGCGTGACGACCGAGCCTTTTGGAACGTCGAGGTCGACACCCTGAAGGACGCGCGTCGAACCGTATCCGGAGACGAGTCCCCGAACCGAGAGCAGCGGGTCGGAACTCATGCTTCGACACCTCCGAAGTACGCTTCGCGGACCTCCGGGTCCTCCGAGACGGCCTCGGGTGACCCTTCGGCGAGTATTTCGCCTCTGTGGAGCACGGTAATCCGGTCCGAGACGCGCATCACGAGGTCGATATCGTGTTCGATGAGGAGCAGCGTCCGGTCCGAAAGCACCTCGTCGATGAGGTCCATCGTCGCCCGCGTCTCCTCGGCGCTCATGCCCGCAGTCGGTTCGTCGAGCAGAACCATATCTGGGTCCGTCGCGAGCACGATTGCGATTTCGAGGCGGCGTTTGTCCCCGTAGGCGAGCACATCGGCGAGTTCGTCTCCGCGGCCCAGTAGGCCGGACCGGTCGAGAACGCGGTCCGTGTGCTCGTTCACGTCGTCGAAGGTGTTCGCCCGCTGGAGGAACTCTTCGACGGGACGGAAGCCGTCTTCTCTCGCTGCTTGCGCGGCGAGCCGAACGTTCTCGCGGACCGTAAGCCCCGAAAAGACGTTCGTAATCTGGAACGAGCGGCCGAGACCGCGACGAACGCGCTCGTGCGGTGGGAGCGACGTCACGTTCTCGCCGTTGAACGTCACCGTCCCCCGAGTCGGGCGAAGCGCACCGGTCAGGAGGTTGAACGTCGTCGTCTTCCCGGCCCCGTTGGGACCGATGAGACTCCTGAACTCACCGCGTTCGATGTTGAGATTGACGTCGTCGACGGCGACGAGGTTGCCGAACTCTTTCGTGAGATTCGTCGTCTGTAAAATCGGGTCAGTCATGTTGTTCCACCTCTGTTTCCTTGACGCCGGTTCGGTCGTTCGAACGGTCACCGACGGTCGATTCGAACATCGGATGGTCGGCCACGGTCTTCGGAAGCGACACGAGACCGCGCGGCACGAAGATGACGAAGAGGACGAACAACACGCCGATGACGAGTTGCCACTGGTCGATGTACGACGAGAGGATGTCCTCCGCGGCGACGAAGACGCCAGCGCCAATCATCGGGCCGTAGAGCGTCCCCATACCGCCGAGGACGGTCATCACGATGACCTCACCGGAGTTTATCCAGTGGAGGAACGACGGCGCGACGTAGCCGTTGTTGGCGGCGAACAGACCGCCCGCGAGTCCCGCGAGACCGCCGGAAACGACGAAGGCGCGGCGCTTGTGCGCCGTCACGTCGTAGCCGATGAACGATGCTCGCTCTTCGCTCTCACGGATGGACTGCAGGACCGTCCCGAACGGCGCGCGAATGAGGCGGCGGGCCAGCAGGTACGACCCCACGACGACCGCGAGGAGGAAGTAGTACTGGACGACGCCGCCGTCGACGGTGAGCACGCCGAGCGGAATCTCGAACGCGTCCGGGTCGATACCGATACCGGCGAGACCGTAGAACACGTCGACACCGAACAGGCCGTCAGAGCCGCCGGTGAAGTCGAACTTGAACACGGCGTTGTAGAACAACTCCGCGAACGCGAGGGTAATCATCGCGAAGAACACCCCTGAAACGCGTATCGAGAGGTAACCGACCACCCACGCGATGGCCGCACAGACCGCGATAGCGACGAGGAGCGCGACGAGCACCGACGGCGAGATGTGCATGAGCGTCAGCACCGAGGCGTACGCGCCGACCCCGTAGAACAGCGTGTGGCCGAGCGAGACGAGACCCGCGTAGCCGAGCACGAGGTCCAGACTGAGCGCGAACAGCGCCCAGATGAGGATGTCTTCGAGGAGCGTGACGGAGTAGGTGACGCCGGTCAACTCGGCGAAAAACGGCACGAGTACGAGCACGCCGACGGCGGCGTACCCGACTTTCGCCCGCGTCTCCGACGATAACACGCCGCCGCCCGCCCCGTGGAGAAGTGCGCCATCGTGGTGCTCACCGCCGCCGATATCGGTTCCGAACAGTCCCGTTGGGCGGACGACGAGCACGGCAATCATGAGGAGGAAGACGATGAGACCCTCCAAGAACGGCGCGTAGGTCCGCGCGAACGTCTGGATGAGACCAACAGACAGGCCGCCGACGACGGCCCCGCGGAACGAGCCGAGACCGCCGAGCACGACGATGACGAACGCCGGAATGATGACGCTCGACCCCATCGTTGGACTGACGTTTTGGTACGCCCCGAGAACGATACCGGCCGTCCCGGCGAGCGCCGCACCGAACCCGAACGTCAGCGTGTAGTAGCGGTCGATGTTGATGCCGAGGTTGCGGACCATCTCGCGGTCCTCCGAGCCGGCGCGGATAATCATCCCGAACCGGGTGCGGTTCAAGAGGAGCCACGTACCGAGTGCGAGAATCGAGCCGAAGACGATGATACCGTAGTTGTACAGCGAGTAGTTGAACCCGAACAGCGCGACGGGTTGGTCGAGCACCGACGGAACGGGGAACGGCTGGGCCGACTTGCCCCAAACCGACGTGATGAGGTCGTTGATGATGAGAACGAGCCCGAACGTCAACAGGATGTGGTACAGCGGGTCACGGCCGTACAGTCGCTTGACGGTGAGCCGTTCGATACCCATCCCGATGACACCGACGAGCAAGGGCGCGGCGACGAGAGCGACCCAGAAGCCCGCGTCTCCGAGGGGTCCCGCGATGGCGAATGCGAAGTACGCACCGAGGGCGAACAACTCGCCGTGGGCGAAGTTGATGACGTCCATGACGCCGAAGATGATGGACAGCCCCGCTGCGAGGAGGACGTACACCATCCCGACGACGAGCCCGTTGAGGACTTGCTCTGCGACGGCACTGGCGACAGACATGCTAGAGGGTGCAACCGAGTTCGTTGCAGTCGGGCAGTGCGTCCGCGCCGTCTATCATCTCGCCGAGTTTGACGGCCGCGGGGCCGCTCCCACCATCCGGTGCGACGAGTTCACCCGGCCACACGGGGTTCATCGCCTGATGGTCGCAGTCGCGGAACTGGTTCCGACCGAGAACGGTATCCATTTCGAGGCCCGGGAGCACGTCTTTCACTTCGGCAGGGTCCGTCGACCCCGCTTCGGCGATGCCGCGGGCAGTCATCCGAACGGACTGATACGCGACGCGGGCGAAACTGTCCGGCATCGAGTCGTACTCGCTTTGGTACGCGTCGACGAACGACTGATTGTCACCGGTCTCCAGCGTCGGGAGGTAGCGAACGCCGCCGTAGGTTCCGTAGGCCGCTTCGCCGAGCGCGCCGCGGACGACCGAGAAGGTCATCGTCGGCGACATGAGGTTGACGTTCTCCTTGAGTCCCTGACTCGCAGCCTGCTTGACGAAGTTGATGAGGTCGCCGCCGGTCATTCCGAGGACGGCAACCTCCGCGTCCGAGTTGGCAATCTGGCTGATGTAGGAGTTGAAGTTGGTCGAGCCGAGTTGCGAGCGACTGCGGCCGACGACTTCGACGTCGTGGCCGCTTTTCATTCGTTTTTCCACGCGCTCCATCACCGATTCGCCGTAGGCGTAGTCGGCGATGTGGAACCAGACTTTGGTTCCAAGGTTTTCCGCGGTGTAGTCGGACACCGCTTCGGCCATCTGTGCGGTGTTCGTCTCCGCGCGGAAGACCCACTCGTTGCAGTTCGACCCGGTGATGGGAACTGCCGCCCCGCCGGGGTTGTAGATGACCCCTTGGTCCTTGGCGAACTCGTTGAGCGCGAGCGCGACGCTCGACGAAATCGCGCCCATGAGATACGATGCGCCGTCCTGTTCGACGACCGATTGCGCCTTCCGTCGGCCTGTCGACGGGTCGGCTTCGGTGTCCTCGTAGACGCCGTCGATTTCCACGTCAATGTCGGAGTTCTCGTTGACGTGCTTGATTGCGAGTTTCGCGCCGTTTCGCTGTCCGACCGCGAGACCACCGTACGGTCCGGTCATCGGACTGATGACGCCGTAGGTGATAGCGTTTGTTCCGCCACCGCCACCTCCTCCAAGACACCCTGCGACACCGGTTAGTCCGGTAACGCCCGCCAACCCTGCCGCCTGTACGAACCGTCGCCGTGATGGACGCGGCTCACCGCCGCTATCCGAGGAATAATCGTCTCTCATATTGTGTATGTTCACACGTAACATGAAAATCATCACGTTTAAAGATTTGCGTTGCCGCGAAGACAGTAATTTCTCGTCAATACACCGGACTATCGTCGCAGTTCACTGAATACGAAAACCGGCGTGTGCTCAGACTCGGGGGGCGACTTCCTCGCCGAGTCGCTGGATACACTCGACCATTCGGTCGGTTCCGATTCCGGGGTGGTACGTCCGGAAGATGAAGTGGATATCGTCGCCGAGGGCGTCGCGATAGCGGTTCAGCTCCTCGACGACATCGTCCGGGGTTCCGAATATCGCCTGTTCTTTCAGTTCGTCTTGTCGCTCCGCGGATAGTTCGGAGACTTCCTCGCCAGAGAATATCTCGGCATACCGCCGCTGGAGGTAGAGATAGCCGTCTTTCATCGCGTTCCACGCGTCTTCCTTGGAGTCGCCGACGAAGCCGTGTTGGAGCACGTAGACGGTGAAATCGCCGTCGATATCCTCGGATTCACGAACGTTTCGGATGTCGTCGACGCGCTTCTTGAGGCCGCCTATCGAAAGCGACGACGGCGCACACCACGCATCCGCCGTTCGGGCCGCGCGCCGGACCGCGGGTTTGGCCGCTCCGCCGAACATGAGCGGTACGTCGCGGGCCGGTTTCGGCGTCACGTTGGCACCGGTTGCACCCTCGTAGAACGGGGATTCGTGCTCGATTGGGCCGTCGGACCACGCCCCACGGAGGAGTTCGGCAGTGTCGGCGAGGCGGTCGACTCGTTCGTCTCGCGGAACGCCGAATGCGTCGAACTCGCGCGGGTTCGAGCCGATAGAGAGTCCGAGCGTCGTTCGTCCGTTGGAAAGTAAGTCCACCGTCGCGGTGTCTTCGGCGAGGCGAATCGGGTCGTAGAGCGGCGCGAGGGCGATACACGTCCCGAGTTCGATGTGGTCCGTCGTCGCGGCGAGTGCCCCGAGCGCCGGCATCGTCCCCGAGAGGTAGCCGTCTTCCATGAAGTGGTGTTCGGACACCCACGCACTGTCGAGACCCGACTCGTCGATTGCGCGCCCGAGCGTAAGCATCTCGTCGTACAGTTCCGCCATCGGTCGGTCGTCGTCCGGACGTCGCTGACAGGTGAACAGGCCGGTCCCGAGCTTCATGTCTGTGAGTTACTACCTCAGCTATTAATAGTTAGGAATGGCGAAGGTGAGTACCCATGGAAACCGAGAGAGGACCGGCGCGGATGCCACCCGTACGAGTGGACCACGTCGGAATCGCCGTCGAAGACGTCGCGGACGCAGAACGGACGCTGTTCGCGCTCGGGTGCGAACGCGTCCATCGCGAGACGGTCGAAGACGGGTCGTTCGAGTGGGCCACGTACGTCCTCGGTGATGCGTCTCGGCTCGAATGTATCGCGCCCGTCGAAGGTGAGTCGTTTCTCACGGCGTTCCTCGATGACCACGGTCCCGGCCTTCACCACGTCACGCTGGAAGTGGTCGATGTCTACGCCGCGGTTGTGGCTCTCGAGGCCGCAGGTGAGCGCGTCGTCGGCTACTCGGTCGAAGACGGCTGGACGGAAGCGTTCGTCTCGCCGCAGAACCCGACCGGGGTACTGTTCCAGTTGATGGAGTACCACGACGACTACGGCGACCGAGGGCCGGACGATGCGCTGTTCGTCCGGGGTGAACGGTTAGACTCGTACTGACCGGCGATTCGCCTATTCCGCGCCCGCTTTCGTCTTGATGAGGAACTTCATGTCGCCTTCGAGGACGACGGTTCCGTCTTGCTTCGTCATCGTCACGTCGAGCACGACGAGTCCGGCGTCGTCGCGGCTGCCGAGGTCTTTCCGGTCGGAGACGACCATCGTCTGCGAGAGGGTGTCGCCGATGAAGACGGGGTTCGGAAGGTCCATGTAGTTCATCCCGAGGAATGCGAGAGCTGTGCGCTCGACGATACCCGACCGGTAGACGAACCCGGTCGACTGGACGAACGTCATCGGCCCGTGGGCGATGCGCTGGCCGAACTGGGTGTCTTCGGCGTACTCCTTGTTCGTGTGCAGTTCCGTCCAGTCGCCCGAGAGCGCCGAGTGCATCATGAAATCAGCTTCGGTGACGGTTCGACCGACGCTTTCGAACTCTTTGCCTTCTTCGAAGTCCTCGAAGTAGTGCGGTTCGTAGCTGTATGCCATACAACACCGTCACCCCCACCGAATAAAGAATTTTACATACCTATCATTACTGACAGTCGATGCCTACTTGACGAGTCGCGATGATGTGTGTTCACATGCCGAAGCCAGACGAGCACGCCGAGATACGCGACCGTGCGTCGAACGACCCGTTTTGCGACCGCGTTGGTATCGAACTCGCAGATATCGGCGAGGGGTACGCGGAGACGACACTGACTGTAGACGAGAGACATTTGAACTTCCACGGCACGCCGCACGGCGGGGCTGTCTACACGCTCGCGGACGCCGCATTCGCCGCTGCATCGAACAGCCACGGGGATGCGGCGTTCGCACTGGAGACGAACATCTCGTATCTCGCGGCGGCGGAAGTGGGGGATACGCTCCGCGCCGTCGCAGAAGAGACGCACCTCGGCGGTCGAACCGCCGAATACGAAGTCGTCGTGTCCGACGAAGCGGGCGATAGAGTAGCGACGTTCCGCGGACGCGTCTACAAGCCCGGTCGCTGACGGCAGCTAACTAGCAAACCGTCTACTGGCCGCGGTGGTCGTAGACGCGCTGGACCTTGCCGACCTCGGTTCGGGCGATGTTCCCGTACTCGACGAGATTCAACTCGTCGGGGGTGAACGACAGGACGTTCGAGAGGCGCTTTCCGATGCGATTTTTGAGGTCGCTAATGGAACCGGCGAAGTCCTCCGTGAGTTCGACCGTAACCTCCAGTTGGTCGAGGTTCCCCTCGCGCCGAAGGTCGATGCGGTAGTGCGGCGCAATCTCGTCGAATTCGAGGACGACCGACTCCACCTCGCTTGGGTAAAAGTTCACCCCGCGGACGATGATTAGGTCGTCGGAGCGACCGGTGATGTTGTCCATACGGACGCAGGTCCGGCCGCACTCACAGGTATCGTAGTCGAGCGTCGTCAGGTCGCCCGTCCGGTACCGAAGCACCGGAAGCGCATCTTTTGCGAGCGTCGTCAACACGAGTTCGCCTTCTTCGCCTTCCTCGACCGGGTCGCCCGTGTTAGGGTCGATGACTTCGGGATAG
This sequence comes from Haloferax mediterranei ATCC 33500, assembly GCF_000306765.2. Lineage (NCBI taxonomy): Archaea > Methanobacteriati > Methanobacteriota > Halobacteria > Halobacteriales > Haloferacaceae > Haloferax > Haloferax mediterranei. The sequence continues at coordinate 381,793 of NC_017944.1, read as the reverse complement.
AAGTAATCCTCCCAGATGTGAAGCCCGTCCTGTGCTTCGCACTCGATGGAGACACCGGGACCGACGATTTCGGAGAGACCGTAGATGTCGATGCCGGTCACGCCGAGTCGGTCTTCGATTTCGTTCCGCATCGGCTCGGTACACGGTTCGGCGCCGAAGATGACGGTTCGAAGCGGGAGGTCGCGAATGTCGATGCCCATATCTTCGGCGACTTCGGCGAGGTAGAGCGCGTACGACGGCGTACAGGAGATAACGTCGCTTCCGAGGTCGTTCATCATCTCGACTTGCCGCTGCGTGTTCCCGCCGCCGATTGGGATAACCGTCGCGCCGAGTTCTTCGACGCCCTGGTGAAGTCCGAGACCCCCGGTGAAGAGACCGTAGCCGTAGGCGTTCTGGACGATGTCGTCTGAGCCGATGCCCGCTGCGGCGAGACAACGCGCGACCGCCTTACTCCACACGTCGAGGTCGTCCTGCGTGTAGCTGACAATCTTGGGCTTGCCGGTCGTCCCGGAGGAGGCGTGGATGCGAATTACGTCCTCCATGTCGACGGCGAACATGCCCGTCGGATAGTTATCGCGGAAGTCCTCTTTCGTCGTAAACGGGAGCTTCGAGAGGTCGTCGACGCTCTCGATGTCGTCCGGTGTGAGACCCAACTCGTCGAACGTCTCGCGGTAGAACTCGACGTTCTCGTACGCGTTCTGCACCGTCGCCTGCAGGCGACTGTTCTGGACCTCACGAAGTTCGTCTCGTGAGGCAGCCTCCATGCTATCGAATACCATGTACAAGTGAACCCGATGATAGAAGGTGATAAAAATGATGCGGTCACGCCACTACTGACGCGGGGCGAACCTATTTCGCGGGGGATACGTAATCGACTATCATGCGAGATGCGTACATTGTCGGAGCGGGCCAATCGAAATACGGCGCGTTTCCGGACGAGAGTTACCGGTCGCTATTTGCGACGGCCTTCGAGGAGGCGCTCGACAGCGCCGGGGGCGTCGAACCGTCCGCGGTCGACGAGGCGGTCGTCGGGTCACTCGGCGTCGGCGGCCGACAACTCGGCCTGTCGGGACCGGCCGTAACAGAACACGTCGGACTCCACGGTGTCCCCTGTTCTCGAATCGAAAACGCCTGTGCCGCGAGCGGGTACGCGGTCAGACAGGCGGTACAGGCGGTCAAAAGCGGCATGGCCGACGTGGCCCTCGCGGGCGGCTACGAAGTCATGACCGACATGAGCGGCGACGTGGCGAAATACTGGCTCGGCGTCAGCGGCGAAACCGAGTGGGAGCGACTCACCGGCACGACGTTCTCGGGCGTCTACGCGCAGATGGCCTCCGCGTATCTGGACACCTACGACGCCTCGCCGGACCACTTCTCGAAAGTCGCCGTGAAGAACCACGCGAACGGTGCGAAAAACCCGAAGGCGCACCTCGGTTTCGAGTGTTCCCTCGACGACGCCCGAGACGCGCCCGTCGTCGCCGACCCGCTGAATCTGTATCACTGCTGTCCGACCTCCGACGGCGCGGCCGCGGTCATCGTCGCCAGCGAGGACGTGGCCAGCACGTGCGACGAAGCGATTCGCGTCGCGGGCGTCGGTGCCGCCTCCGAGCGCGTCGGACTCTTCCAGCGCGACAGTTACACCTCGATTTACTCGTCAACACAAGCCGCTGAAACAGCCTACGAGATGGCCGGACTCGGTCCCGACGACGTTGACTTCGCGGAGGTACACGACTGCTTTGCCATCGCCGAACTCCTCGCCTACGAGGACCTCGGATTCTGCGAGCGCGGCGGCGCACCCGAACTCATCGACGAGGGAGTGACGGAACTCGGCGGCGAGTTGCCGGTCAATCCCTCCGGCGGCCTGAAGTCGAAGGGACACCCAATCGGCGCGACGGGCGCGGGACAGGTCGTCGAGGCGTTCAAACAACTCACCGGCCACGCGGACGACCGACAGATTCCGAGTGCACGGGTCGGTCTCACGCACAACGTGGGTGGGTCCGGCGGTGCTGCGGTCGTTCACGTCCTCGAAGGGGGTGTGCTATGACTGGACTCCGAATCGCGGGCGTCGGCGCGTACGTGCCGCGTCTGTACGTTCCGGTATCCACCTACCGCGACGCGTGGGGCAAGAGCGGTGCCGCAGGCGTCGAGCGGGTCGCTGTGCCCGACGCCGACGAGGACACGCTCACCATGGCGACGGAAGCGAGCCAGCGCGCGCTCAGCGCCGCCGACGTGGACGCGAGCAAAATCGAACACCTTGCGTTCGCCACCACCACGCCACCAGCAGACGAAGAAGAACACACTGTCCGGCTCGCTTCGCTACTCGGCGTCGGCCCCGCGGTTCCGACGCGACAGTTCGGCGGCGGAACCCGCGCCGGTGCAGTCGCACTCGCGGCCACACTTGACGCGGAGGGGCCAGCACTCGTCGTCGTTTCCGACAGCCCGCAGGGCGCACCCGAAAGCGACGAAGCGGCCGCAGCCGGGGCAGGTGCCGCCGCGCTCGTGCTCGCCAAAGACGGGCCGCTATCCGTGGACGGAGTCGGCGAGTACGGCGAACCCTTCCCGGGAACTCGGTTCCGCCAACGCGGGAGCGCCGAGACGGAATCCATCGGCATCACGCAGTACGAGCGCGACGCCTACACCAGTTCCGTCGGCGGTGCGGTCGAAGCCCTCGGAACCGACGTGTCGGCTGTCGATGCCGTCGCACTCACCGCTCCGGATGGCAAGCTCCCGTACCGCGCGGCAGGTGCGGTCGGCGTGCCTACCGAGAAAATCGCGTCGGGAACTGTCGTCTCCAAGACCGGCGATGCGGGTGCTGCAGGACCGTTCCTCGGACTCGCTTCGGCGCTCGAATCGGGCGCATCGTCGGCCCTCCTCGTCGGTTACGGCGGTGGCGCTGGGGCGACAGCGGTGGTGCTTTCCGCAGATAGCGACGTGCCGCTTGGTGCGGTGCTCGAAGGCGACACGGAACTGTCCTACGCCGAAGCGCTTCGCCGTCGCGGAACGATAACGGGTGAAGAACCGGAGGGCGGCGGCGCGTACGTGAGCGTCCCGACGTGGCGACAGACGATTCCGCAGCGCCACAGACTCGTCGCCGGGCGGTGTACCGACTGCGGCGCACTCTCGTTCCCGCCGGAGGGGGCGTGCTTCGACTGCGGGTCGCTCGCCGGATACGAAGATACGCCGCTTCCCGGGACGGGAGCGGTCGAAGCCGCGACGGCCATCGGGCAGGGCGGCGCACCGCCCGAGTTCGTCGAACAACAGCAACGCTCCGGGTCGTTCCCGGTCGCCGTCGTCGCGTTCGACGGCCCGGAAGACGACGAGTCGGTGAGTGCACCCGCACAAGTCGTTCACTCGCCCGCCGGAACACCCGCTATCGGCGACCGAGTCGAGGCGGTCCCGCGCCGCATCTACGAACAGGAAGGCGTCGTCCGGTACGGGTTCAAGGTCGTGCCAACCGAGGTACAGCGGTAGGCTGGTCCACCCCGGGTTGACCGGGTAACTCACTCACTGCCGCTCGAACACCGTCGCAACACCCTGTCCGAACCCGACGCACATCGTGGCGAGACCGTACCGGCCGCCGCGGCGGTCGAGTTCGTGCAGGAGCGTGGTGGCGATGCGCGCGCCGGAGCACCCGAGCGGGTGGCCGAGGGCGATTGCGCCGCCGTTGACGTTCAGTTTCTCCTCGTCGATACCGAGTTCGCGCTTACAGTAGAGACTCTGAGAGGCGAACGCCTCGTTGAGCTCCACGAGGTCGAGGTCGGAGACGGTTAGTCCTGCCTTATCGAGCGCCGCGCGGGTTGCCGAAATCGGGGCAACGCCCATCTCTTCGGGGTCGACGCCGACGACGGCGCGAGAGACGACGCGCCCGAGTACCGGGAGGTCGTTCTCCTCGGCGTAGCTTTCGGAGGTGACGAGCGCGCCCGCGGCCCCATCGGTCAGTGGAGAGGCGTTCCCGGGCGTGACCGACGCTTCCTCGTCGTCGGCGAAGACGGTCGGCAGCGATTCGAGCACGTCCATCGACGTGTCTTCTCTCGGTCCTTCGTCGTGCTCGACGAGGCCGTCCGGCGTTTCGACAGGAACGATTTCGGCATCGAAGCGGCCGGATTTACGAGCCTCAATGGCCCGTTCGTGCGAGCGGAGAGCGAACGCATCCTGGTCCTCTCGGGGGATGTCGTATCGCCGGGCGACCGTCTCGGCGGTCTTGCCCATCGAAAGCGAGTCGCCGCCGTCGTACCGCGTTTCGAGGTCCGGATGGAGCCAGTCAGAAAACGGAATTCGAGACATGTGTTCGACGCCCGCGATAGGATAGACCGCGCCGTCGCCCGACTCGACCGCGCGGGCGGCGTCGTTCAGCGTCGTTAGTGACGACCCGCACAACCGAGAGAGTGTCGCGCCCGGAACCGACTCGGGGAAGCCCCCGGCGAGAAGCGACTGTCGCGCGAGGTTTCGACCCTGTTCGTTTTCTTGATTCGCACAGCCGAGGCGGAAATCGACCCACTCGTCGGGCGAGACACCAGTACGGTCTGCAAGTGCGTCCAACACCGCGATAACCAAATCCTCCGGGTACACGTCCGCGAAACCGCCGTCTTTCTTCGCCTGTGGCGTTCGAACTGCGTCGACGATGACTGCTCGCTCAGTGGAACGGCTCATACCAATTGGTGTGACAGCATCTGACTTGAACCTTCGTTGAATGAAGGCAAATGATTATGATGGTTCACGAACCCCTTTTCGGTGATGCAAGTGAGTGTACTCGGTGCCGGAACCATGGGACACGGAATCGCACAGGTGTCCGCGATGGCCGGCCACGAGGTGACGATGCGAGATATCGAAATGGAGTACGTCCAGAACGGGCTGGACGCAATCGAGGAGAACCTTCAGGGCGGCGTCGACCGCGACAAGGTGACGCCCAAGGAGATGTCGGCCACGCTCGACCGAATCTCGGGGACGACCTCGCTGGACGAGGCTGTCGCCGACGCCGACCTCGTCGTCGAAGCAGTACCCGAAGACATGGACCTGAAGCGCGACACCGTCAGCGAGGTCGAATCACTCGCCGACGAGGAGACGATTATCGCGTCGAACACGTCGTCGCTCTCGGTGACGGAGATTATGAGCGCCCTCGACCGGCCGGAGCGCGGCGTCGGACTCCACTTCTTCAATCCAGTCCACATCATGGGCCTCGTGGAAGTCGTCGTCGCCGAACAGACCGACGAAGAGACGCTGACGTTCGCAAACGACTTCGTGGAGGGAATCGACAAGACGGCCGTCCAAGTCGGCGATTCGCCCGGGTTTGCCTCGTCGCGTCTCGGCGTCGCACTCGGCGTCGAAGCCATGCGAATGGTTCAGGAAGGCGTCGCCTCATCGCACGACATCGACGACGCGATGGAACTCGGCTACAACCACCCGATGGGTCCAATCGAACTCGGCGACGTGGTCGGTCTCGACGTTCGTCTTGGGATTCTCGAATACCTGCGCGAAGAGTTAGGTGAGCGATTCCGCCCGCCGCAGATTCTCAAGCGGAAGGTCCGCGCTGGCAAGTTAGGCAAGAAGACCGGCGAAGGCTTCTACGTCTGGGAAGACGGCGAAATCGTCGGCGTCAGCGAGGACGTGATGGGCCGATGAGCGACCACGACGAGTCGATAGGCGAAGACGGTGAACCGGCGAGCGTGGAGTCAATCGCTGCCGAGTGCGAGACGGTCGATGTGGCCGTCGATGACCGTATTGAGGGCGTCGTCACGGTGACGATGAACCGACCCGACGCCCGAAACGCGCTAAACGCGACGCTTCGGGCCGAACTCAAGCGCGTCCTCGACGCCATCGAGGAGAGCAGCGCCCGCGTCGTCGTCCTCACGGGGGCGGACGAGGCAAAGGCGTTCGTCGCCGGTGCGGACGTAACGGAACTCCGCGAGCGCGACATGCTCGAACAGCGCGAGGCGAGCAAGCGCCCGCGGGTGTACGAGTACGTCGACGACCTCCGACAGCCGGTTATCGCTCGCATTAACGGGCACGCACTCGGCGGCGGCTGTGAGCTAATTCAGGCTTGCGACGTTCGAATCGCACACGAGCGAGCGAAAATCGGCCAGCCAGAGATTAATCTCGGCATCATGCCCGGCGGCGGCGGCACACAACGCCTCGCCCGCCTCGTCGGCGAAGGGCACGCGATGCGGCTCATCCTAACGGGGGAACTCATCCCGGCCGCAGAAGCGGCGGATATCGGACTCGTCGAGGAGGTTCACGACGACGAGACGTTCGACGACCGAGTGTACGAACTCGCCGAGATGATGGCGGCAAAGAGTCCCGTCGCGCTGGAGTTCGCCAAGAAGGCGGTCAAAGCCGCCTCGCGGATGGACCTCGAACAGGGAATCGAATACGAGGCCGAGTTGTTCGCCCAACTATTCGGGTCACCAGACAAGGACGAAGGCATCGACGCGTTCTTCGAGGACCGGGAACCCGAGTGGCACGAACGATAGTGTTCGAATAATTCGAACGCTATTGGCTATCTACTTGGTACTGTAAACGACCGAATTACACGTTGTCCCTCCCGAATGTAGTTTCTGAATCCGGTAAGACGGATGAGTATGCTATACACGGACACATACACCCAGATTCAGGAGTGCTGAAAACGTACTGAGCCCGCCATTCGTTCCGCATATTCGAACGAGAGTACGTAAGTTCAGAACACATGTCCGAAGAGTGAGAACCGTCGTTCGAAAGAAAAGAACAGGTGTTCAAAGAGTCGAGACAGCCGAGTGACTGCGTCGAGTTGATGGTTCGAAAAGTGATGTCTGGAGCAACACCGTCTGGGTCAACACAGGAGCGCCGCAGAAGCACTCAAGCAGCGAGGTGCATTACACCCATACTAATGTAATTGTTTGCCAGAATACCTATATAGACACCACAAAGATAACTATTGTTTGGTCTAGTTCTATTCGAGCTATTCGAACGAGACAATCTAGTGGCAGATAATCGAATAGAGAGTCTATCCACCCAAAAGCAAGCATTCTACGCATGTATCGGGGGTTCAGTGACAGAACAGTGCGTTCGAACGATTCGAACAACTGTTCTATCTCTTCGAGACGGATGACGAATCGAAAACGACGCTCAGGAGAAGTTGAGGTTTATTTCGACCTCGTTTGCGGCCCCGAGAAGGAGGTCGGCGAGGTCGTCAGTCAAACGGTCACCTTTGAGTCGGTTCGACGGGCCGGAGATACTGATTGCGCCGACTGGGTAGCCATCTTGGTCGGTGACGGCGACACCGACGGCGTGGAGTTTCGGGACGATTTCCTCGCGGTTGAGCGCGAATCCGCGTTCGCGAATGGTTTCCAACTCCTCGAAGAGTACGCCCGGGTCGGTTATCGTATGCGGCGTCTTCTCCGGAAGACCGTGTTGGTCGATGATTTCGTGGACTCGCTCGTCGGGGAATGCAGACAGAATCGCCTTTCCGGCGGCGAGTTGGTGGAGGTACGACCGTGTTCCCTCTCTCGCCGGGGTCCGAACCGAGTGCTTACCGGCCGCACCGTAGAGGTGGTATGCGCGTCCCTGTTCTTCTGTCACGCACCACACCTTCTCGCCCGTCTGCTCGGCGAGTTCTTCCAGTTTCGGCTTCGCCACCTCGTAGAATTGGTGCTGGTTACGCGCGTAAATGCCGAAATCGAGGAGTCGAAGCCCGACTCGATAGCCGTCGTCGTCCAGAACGACGAGTCCCTCTCGTTCCAGTGTCTTCAGGTGCCGATGAACCGTGCTTTTCGCAAGCCCGAGTTCCGACGCGAGAGCAGTCGGTCCGAGCGGTCCTCGTTCCTTGAGCCGTTCGAGGATGCCAAAAGATGTCGCTGCCGTCTTCACCGGTCGGCGCTGTTCGTCGTCTGCCATTGTGTGGCATCCGTGTTCATTCGTTATAAACTTTGTTCGAAAAATTCGAACGCGCGTTCAGGTACTTCGAACGGAGCGGGTCAGCGGTACTATCCGATTAGCGGTGGGCGATAGAGCAAAGTAGTATCCGGGAGGATAGCTGACGTGCATGATTAAACTGGTGAATCTAGTCGTCCGAGCGGACGAGTACAGTCACGAGGAGTTCGTCGAGCGCTGGATGGGTTCGCACGCCGACATCGCGAAAGAACTCCCCGGCTTACAGAAATACGTAACGAGCCTTCCAGCAAACCCCGAGCGGTCCGAGTACGACGGTATCGTCGAACTCTACTTCGAGGATATGGGCGCGTTGAAGGCGGCGTTCGACTCCGACATCGGCAAAGAGGTGAACGCCGACGCCGCCGAGTTCATCGACATGGAACAGGGCCCGACGCTCTACGTCGAAGAGACGGTCCAACTCGACAGGTCGTGACCGAACCGGGCTTCCGCGACTACATCGACGTGCTACGAAAAGAACACGGGCTGAATCCGCTCTGAACACGCAGGTCGCTGCTTAGGTATCCGCTCGTTCCTCATCGAGGAGGTCGCGGATGTCGTCGGTCGACAGCAAGTCGACCAGATTTTCCCCCGCTTCGTACTGTGCTTGTTCTTCAGGCGTGAGGTACGTCTCTCTGTCGCGCTCGGAAAGCAACTCTTCGAGTCGGTCGTTGAGGTCTTCTGGGTCGTAGCCGGGGATTACCATAGACGAACATATGTTGTGAGATAACTTATAACACAGAGGGAAGAAGAATGGAGCCACGCAGTGCGTGGTTAGTCCACGACCACACCGTCGTCTTTCACGTTCGGTGCGCCGACGACGAACACCTCACCGGCATCGAGACACCGGAGTTGCCGCACTTCGTTGGGGGAGACGACGACGATATCTCCGGATGCGAGTTCGAGCGTCTCGGTCACCGTTCCATCGTCGTCGGCAAAGACCATCTCGAATCGGCCGGAGAGAACGTGATACAGTTCCTCTTGTTCGGTCTGGCGGTGCATTGGTCCGGAACCACCCGCCTCGAATACCCAGACCGTCGGGCGCATCTTCTCGGGGCGGAGTTCGTAGCCGACAGCGCGGACCTTCGCGTCCGCGTGTTCGACATCGTGCAGTTCGAGGTTCGAGAGGGAGGCGTGTTTGTGCATCGCTACGGGCTATGGGGTGCGGAATAATAGGTGTGGGGTGTAAGGAGAGATAGCAACCCAGTTGTTACGAGTTGGGTGTAGAGACTGGCTGAACAGTGTAAACATCCCAACAGTACGATACATTCACAAATTATATAATTTGTGCAATTTTTACAATTTGTACAGTAGGTGCGTTTATTATCATATTTATGCACTCAAGCATGTGAAATGTATTCTCAAAGTGACTGAAGACAACTAGCAGAATAGTGCCTGCGCAGTTGGTGCAGAATCTCGAAGAACTCCGACTCCCGCCGCAACAGATGTGGGGTCGATGTCGAACTGCACACGCCACCGGGTGGCCACTTCTTTTTCACCGAAGCGCCGTGGTTCGAGCGGACGGTGAATCAGACCGTGGCCTTCGTCGAGCAAAGACTGTCCTGAAACGGTTGCACGCCATTCACTCCACTCGCTCTACTTGCTCCACTCACTGCGGAACCCAACAGAACCTGAATACCATAACGGACGAGCACGAACACTCGCATACGATGTCTCAGTTCGTCGTCGCGGCGTGCCAGATGGATTCGAAGGACGACAAACAGGATAACCTCGACCGGGCGCTCTCGTTCGTGGACGAGGCCGCCCGCGCGGGCGCTGACCTCGTCGCCTTCCCCGAGATGGTGACGTATATGGGCGACAGAGGCCGGTATCCCGAGGTTGCGGAACCCGCGGACGGACCGACAGTCAAGCAGTTCGCCGAGCGAGCCGACAAACACGGTATCTACGTCCACACAGGGAGCTTCTTCGAGCAGATTCCCGGCTCAGAGCGCGTGTACAACACGTCTGCCGTTATCGGACCCGACGGCGACGCACTCGACTACTACCGCAAGGTCCACCTCTTCGACATCGAACTGGAAGGAAGCGTCGAACAGCGAGAATCCGACTACGTGGCTCCCGGAAACGACGTCGTTACCGTGGATACCGAGCTTGCGACGCTCGGCCTCTCGATTTGCTACGACCTCAGATTCCCACAGCAGTACCAGACGATGGCTCAACGAGGGGCAAACGTCCTCCTCGTCCCATCGGCGTTCACCATGTACACGGGGAAAGACCACTGGAAGGCGCTCCTGCGGGCGCGGGCCATCGAGAATCAGGCGTACGTCGTCGCACCCGCACAGATTGGAACCAAACCGGCTTCGGAGCCGACATACGGGCGCACGGTCATCGTCGACCCGTGGGGGAACGTCGTGGCGAAGGCGAAAGACCGAGAGGAAATCGCCACTTCGACTATCGACTTGGACTACCTCGACGACATCCGCCGCGACATGCAGACGCTCCAGCATGCTCGACCAGACGTGTACAAAAACGAATACGAAAATGAACCCTCGGGTCGTTAGAGGCTGAATCGCTCCGCCGCGGTCTCCATGTCCTTGTCACCGCGTCCGGAGAGGTTGACGAGGATGGTGTCGTGTTCGCTTGTTTCCGCGAGTTGAATCGCTCGCGCGACGGCGTGACTGGATTCGAGCGCCGGAATGATGCCTTCGGTCTCGCTGAGTTCGCGGAACGCCGCGAGCGCCTCGTCGTCGGTGACGCCGGTGTACTCAGCACGGCCGAGCGCGCGGAACATCGCGTGTTCCGGGCCGACACCGGGGTAATCCAACCCGGCGGAGACCGAGTGAACTTCCACGTCGTCGTCGATGACGCGGGTTTTCATCCCGTGGATAACGTCGTCTTTCCCCTTCGCAAGGGGTGCAGCGTGTTGCTTCGAGTCGGGCCCCTTACCGCCTCCTTCAGCCCCGTAGAACGACACGTTATCGTCGCGGAAGGCGTGGAAGAGGCCGATGGCGTTCGACCCGCCGCCGACACACGCAACGGCGGCGTCGGGGAGTTCGCCCGTCCGGTCGAGGAACTGCTCGCGCGCCTCCTCACCGATGACGCTCTGGAAGTCCCGAACCATCCGCGGGAAGGGGTCCGGGCCGACGACGCTTCCGACGAGGTAGTGCGTCTCGTCGATATTCTTCGCGAAGTCCTCTAACGCGGCGTCGACGGCGTCGGCGAGTCCGGACCCGCCGCGAGTTACCTCGTTCACTTCGGCCCCCATCAGGCGCATACGGAAGACGTTCATCTGCTGGCGCTCGACGTCCTTTTTCCCCATGTAAATCTCCGTGTCGAGGTTGAACAGCGCACCCACCATCGCAGTTGCCGTGCCGTGTTGTCCGGCACCTGTTTCGGCGATGAGTCGGTCCTTACCGGCTTTCTTCGCCAAGAGCGCCTGTCCGAGTGCGTTGTTGATTTTGTGCGCGCCGCCGTGGAGCAGGTCCTCGCGTTTGAGGTAGATGTCCGCACCGTATCGCTCGCTCAGGTTCCGTGCATGGTACAACGGTGTTGCGCGTCCCGCGTACGTTTCGAGCAAGCCACGGAACTCGGCCTGGAAGTCGTCCGACGCCGAGATGTCGTCGTAAGCCGTCGCGAGCTGTTTAAGTGCCGATTCGAGTGCTTCGGGGACGTATCGCCCGCCGTATCCGTCGAAATCTCCGTGCGTCATATACACAGACGATTCGTCTCAAATGTATAAAATATTGCTCTAACAGACAAGGTAGGGCAATAGTAGACAACAAGACCCATTCAAATTCGGTCCGTTCTTCAGACGGTCCGACGCGACGGCTGGCAATAACACCTGGCCGAGTTCAGTCGAGCTTCCCGCCGAGGACTTTCGCCGTCGTGAGAACCGGGTCCCACGGCGGACTGAACGGCGGCGCGTACGACAGGTCGAAGTAGGCTAATTCGTCGACTGTCGTCTCGGTGTGCAAGGCCGCGGCGACGGTGTCGACGCGCTTGGCGACGCCTTCGCGTCCGACCATCGCCGCGCCGAGGACGCGCCCAGACTCCTTGTCGCCGAGCATCGTGATGGTAATCTGCTCGGCACCGGGGCAGTAGTGTGCCCGCGTGGACGCGTCGATGGTCACGCTTACGGGGTCGAATCCAGCCTCACGGGCCGATTCTTCGTCGATGATACCCGTGCGCGCGGCTTCGAGTTCGAAGGCTTTCACCGCGGCCGTCCCGGCGATATCGCCGACCGGCGTCGGGTCGCCAGCCATCGTCTGTCCGATGGCTCGACCGGCGCGGTTGGCGGTGAGGGCAAGCGGGACGTAGTCGGGTTCGCCGGTGACGACGTTCCGTGCTTCAGCGCAGTCGCCCGCGGCGAATACGCCTTCGGCGCTCGTGCGGCCGTGTTCGTCGGTTGCGATGGCACCGCTCTCTCCGAGTTCGATACCGGCTTCCGCCGCGAGTTCAGCGTTAGGCGTCACGCCGACACCGACGAGTACGAGGTCAGCAGAGTACGTCTCGTCGCCGACGATAACGCCCGTCACGTGTCCGTCGTCGCCACTGAATCCGTCGACGGCTGTGTCGAGGTGGAGTTCGACGCCCTCCTCTCGGAGATGTGCTTCGGTCTTCTCCGCGACCGTCTCGCCGAACGGGGCGAGCACGTGCGGGAGCATCTCGAACAGGTGAACGTCCACGTCGTGCGCGTCGAACGCCTCGGCCATCTCGATGCCGACGTACCCCCCGCCGACGATGGCGACCGATTCCGGGGACTGTGTCTCCATTGCGTCGTGAACCTCCTTCGCGCTGTCGAGACTGTGAAGCGTGTAGACGCCGTCGAGGTCCATTCCCTCGAATGGAGGCTCGATAGCCCGTGCGCCGGTTGCTATGAGCAGTTGGTCGTACGGCTGGGTGAATTCACCGCCCGGGGCCGACACGGTGACTTCGTGGGCGTCCGGGTCGATACCGACGACCTCGTGGTGCAGTCGCAGGTCGATGTCGCGCTCCTCGGTGAACTCCTCCGGCGGGACCTGCAGCAGGTCGTCGAACTCCTCGACAGTGCCTTTCACGTAGTACGGCATTCCGCACGCGGCGTACGAGACGAACTCGCCCTTCTCGAAAACGATGACCTCGCGGTCGGGTCGCTCTCGTTTGAACTTGCTCGCGGCGCTCATACCCGCGGCGTCACCGCCGACGATGACTATCGGTTCCATGCCTACTCGTTCGCTCGGAAGCGGTTAATATATTGCCCTGATTTTACAAGATTGATAAGAGTCACATAGACGGAAGTACAGTCAATGACGATAATAGGCCGTCGTCGACAGGTCGAGGAGTAGCGATACAGCGCAGCCTAGCGGAGTTCTTGAGGTGAACCAGCGTGTCAGCGATGAATTTGGTCCAGACATGTATCCGCTACTACTCTTCGGATTGCGGCATTAATATTGTTCACTATATGAACATCCACACATATACACACAACACAGGAGCACACAACGGTCGGGACCGAATCAGCCGCAACACCAACAGCGACAAGTCGAGCAGTTGTCGGTCGATGTTGCTCGATATGAGGGAGTAGGCCAGTGTCAAAAAGCAGATACGAATTCCCCCTCGAAAAGGCCGCATTCGGTCGCCCGCGTTCGCCCCTCTCAGCCGAGGAGGTACTTGAGGACGGGGCGCTGGCGGACGAACGCCAGCGTTTCGATGATGGCGTCGAGGCCGAGAATCCGGCCCGCGGCGAGGGTCCCGACGATGACGAACAGCATGAGGCCGAAGAGGTCTCCGTTGACGTAGCCGTGTCCCCAGTCGGCGTTCCCGAGGTAGAAGAACACCATCAGGACGCCGCCGAAGAAGGCGGCGAGCCGGACGAGTGCACCGACGAGGAGTCCGAGACCGATGAGGAACTCACCGGCCGGAATCATGACATTGGTGAACTCCAGCAGCCACGGCGTGTTAGCGGCCCAGACGAGGAAGCCGTGAATTGGCGCACCCTCGGTTCCGTGAATCATCCAGCCCGAAGCATCGAAGGCTTCCGGGCCCATGAGCTTGCTGACCCCTGCGTTGAGGAACCAGTAGCCCGTGATGAGGCGGGTGAGTACGAGTACGTACCCCGTCACGCCCTGCGAGTAGTCGAAGTCCATGCGGTTCCCTAACATCTCGATTTGTCCAGTTGCGGCCATTGTCTTTCACCTAACAAGTGAACCAACGGAGGGAAATCGAATATAAACGAAGTCTGATTTCCGAATCCAGGGAATCGAGAATCATCGAAATTGAGCGGATCAGCGGCCGGGATTGGGGTGGTCCGTGGGGAGCCGAGCACTCACCTCCGCGAAATTGGTGCAGAGTAAATGAGGCTGGAATCACCTCTGCGAAATTGGTACAGAGTAAAGGAGGATGGAATATCCAATGCCGCGCACGCAGACAGCCGTTGAGAGCTACCCCTTCCCGACCATCTGGTCTTCGTCGTCCCACTCGCGCTTCCGAAGTTCGTACTTCTGAATCTTCCCCGTCGCCGTTTTCGGGATGTTCTCGACGAATTCGAACTCGCGGATGACTTTGTAGCCCGCGAGTCGCTCTTTCGTGTACTCGGTCAGTTCCTCGGCGGTGACACCGGGATTGTCGATATCGCCGTTCTCGGGGACGATGAACGCCTTCGGCGTCTCGCCCCATTTCTCGGACGGTGCGGGGATGACCGCCACGTCGCCGACGGCGTCGTGGTCGAACAGCGTGTCCTCCAGTTCGACCGACGAGATGTTCTCTCCACCGGAGATGATGATGTCCTTCTTGCGGTCCTGAATGGATATCATGCCGTCTTCGTTGACGACGGCGAGGTCGCCCGTGTGGTACCAGCCTTCGAGTCGGTCGTTGAACGCCTCGTGCGTCTCGTCGGGCTTGTTCCAGTATTCTTCCATCACCTGATTTCCGCGAACGACGACTTCGCCGATGCTCGTGTCGTCGCGGGGGACCTCCTCGCCGTCTTCGTCGACGACGCGAAGTTCCGTGCCGAGCGGGGCGACACCCTGTCGCTGTTTCAGCGAGAAGCGGAGACCGCCCTCGTCCGGAATCAGCCGACGGGCGTCCGAGGTGGCGATGAGCGGTCCCGTCTCGGTTGCGCCGTACAGTTGCGTGAACTCCCACCCGAACTCGTCTTCGGTGTACCGAATCGTCGCGCTCGGTGCGGCGCTTCCGGCGGCCGTCACGCGAACGGGGTTGTCGCCGGTCACCGACGGGTCGTTCTCCTCGGCGTATTCGCGCAGAATCGACAGCACCGTCGGCGCACAACAGAAGAACGACACGTCCTCGGTAGCGATGGCGTCGAAGACGTGTTCGGCGTCGACACCGCGCGTGCAGACGTGTTTCGCGCCGCGGCCGGTGACGGCGTAGATGTGTCCCCACCCGTTGACGTGGAACATCGGCAGCGTCCAGAGGTACACGTCGTCGTCGGTGAGGTGGTGGTGAATCGTGACGAGTTGGGCGTGCAGTGATTCGGTTCGATGGGTCCGGCAGACACCCTTCGGGTCGCCAGTCGTTCCCGAGGTGTAGTTGATGGTGATAACCTCGTCTTCGGACATCTCGGGGCGTTCGTAGTCGTCAGCATCGGCCTCGTCGAGGAACTCTTCGAAGGCAACCCAGTCGCCGTCGACTGCCGCGGGGTCGTTCGTCACGAAGACTTCGGCGGGCACGTCGTCGCGGATAGCCTCGATTTTACCGGCGTACTCGTAGTCCGCGTAGACGACCTCGGAACCGGAGTCTGTGAGGAGGTATTCGTAATCTTCGGGCGTGAGGCGGTAGTTGAGGGGAACGTGAATCGCACCGCACTGCATCGCGCCGAACGCAACTTCGAGGTGGTAGTGCGTATTTGGGTCCAACACGGCGACTCGGTCTCCCTTCTCGATGCTGCGAGACTGCAGGGCCGCAGAGAACCGGTCGACTCGGTCGCCGAACTCGCCGTAGGTGAACCGCTCGCCGTCGGTTCCGACGATGGCCTCGTAGTCGCCGTAGTAGGTTCGAGCACGGTCGAGGAAGTCCGTCACGAGTAACTGTTTCTTCATTCATGATAGACCGGGCTGTCGAGAAAACTAAGCGCACCACTTGCGGCAACATTTCAACCACGTGAGTGAACGACCTCAGTATGACGGGATATTTTCCTGTGGTGCTCTCGGCGCTGAGTTCGCCGTCGAAATGAACACCTTTGAACCGGGCGTTCCTGTGTCTCGGTAGATGACGACGCCGACGCCGAACCCAACCCCGTCGCCGACCCTTCTCGTCGCCGGAACCGCGAGCCACGTGGGAAAAAGTACCGTCGCGGCCGGTCTCTGCCGCCTGTTCTCGACTCGCGGGTTCGACGTCGCGCCGTTCAAGGCCCAGAACATGAGCAACAACGCCCGGGCGGTCGCGGCCGCGGACGGCGACGGTTTCGGCGAAATCGGCGTCTCGCAGTACGTTCAGGCCCGAGCAGCCGGTGTCACGCCGACCACCGACCACAATCCCGTTCTCCTCAAGCCCCACGGCGACGGCACCTCACAACTCGTCGTCCACGGCCAAGCGGTCGGCTTGAACACCGCAAGCGACTACTACGCGACCCACTGGCAGGATGCGCGAGATGCGGCGGTCGAGTCCCACCGTCGATTGGCCGAATCGGCTGACGTAGTCGTTGCCGAGGGTGCCGGTTCAATCGCCGAAATAAACCTCCACGACCGCGATTTGGCGAACGTCGAAACAGCTCGGTTTGCAGATGCACATATCCTCCTCGTAGCCGATATCGAACGCGGCGGCGTCTTCGCCAGTCTGGTCGGGACGCTCGAACTGATTCCGGACGACCTGCGAGACCGAGTCGTCGGCGCGGCCATCACGAAGTTCCGCGGCGACCCGAGTATCCTCGAATCGGGATTCGAACAGTTCGAGTCGATGACCGGAGTACCCGTCCTCGGCGTGCTCCCGTACGACGACCCCGGCCTTCCCGAAGAAGACAGTCTCTCGCTCCCCGCCGAGGACGAACGCGCGACCGTCGGCGACGACGACAGCGTTGACGACACGGAGGCGGTCACCATCGGCGTCCCGCGTCTACCACACATCTCGAACGCGACGGACTTCGGCCCGCTCGCCGAGACACCCGGCGTGCGGGTCGCGTACCTCCCGCTCGATTCGTCACTCGACGATATCGACGGCGTGGTGCTTCCGGGAAGCAAAAACACCGTCGACGACCTGTTTGCGCTCCGAGACGCGGGCTTCGACGACGAACTCGTCGCGTTTGACGGGCCAATCGTCGGTATCTGTGGCGGCTACCAACTCCTCGGCGAGCGAATCGAGAATGCCGACATCGAGAGCACGGACGACGTGGACACCGCCGAAGGGTTGGGCCACTTACCGACCGTCACGGAATTCTCCCGAGACAAGCGCGTCGAACCGGTGAGTATCGACTTCGAGGGTGCAGGGCCGCTTTCGGGAGCGGGCGGTCGGGTCGACGGCTACGAGATCCACATGGGAGAGAGCCGAATCGTCGGTGATGCTATCCCCATCTCCGGTGACGGAGCAGCGACAGGCCGCGTTGCGGGAACGTACATACACGACCTCTTTGCGAACGAATCGCCGCGGAACGTGTTCCTCGACGCAGTGTACGAGTCAGTTGGTCGTGAGCGTCCGACTGAGTCACGGTCGGAGACGGACCCGTACGAACGGGCCGCGGCACTCGTCGGCGACAACCTCGACATCGACTCACTCCTCGATACCCTCGGTTTGGATTGAGCGACGTAACTGGACCGGAGCGACGTAACGACAGCGCCGAGAGTGATGAACCGTGACATATCTATCCGCAGAAATGTTCTTATCCATGGAGTCAAGTCGTCAACTATGTCCCAATCGATGTATCTGCTCGACTCGTTCGACGACGACGATTGTACGTACTGCGACGGCGACCTGGTGGTCAGGGACTACAAGAGTAACGAGGCTATCGTCTGTGACGACTGCGGGACGCCGGCAGTCCAACTCTGGTAAAACAGCCGACAATCGAAGTCTTTCGACGTTTTAGTTCGTTCCGTTGATGATGTCGGCGACGCGCTGACGGTCGAACAACTGTTCGTCTTCCGGAATCTCCGGGTACGGTCCCTTCTCGTATGTCGGCCACGCGCCGAACTGCTCGGGGTAGAGCTGTTTTGCGGTCATCTCCAACTGGAATAGGTTGAGAATCGGCCCCTGATAGCGAGCGCCCTGCGCGTGGATACGGCCGTTTTTCACCGCCGAAATCTCGCTTCCGACCGGGTCATCGGTGAACATCGCTCTGGTTGCGACCATGTCCGTCGTCGGGTGCATTCCTCCGAGCGAGAAAATCACGTCCGGGTCGGCTTCGAGAAGCGTCTCAAAATCGACGGTCGAGCCGGACTCGAAATCGTCGCCGAACGCGCTTTCGACACCCAGCGGGCGCATGTGCGCCGTCAGGTATCCGGGTTGGTTCGCGTCGTAGGCGTAAATCGTCTCGAAGTCGCGGGAGGCGAGCATCACGGCGGTCGGGCGGTCTTCCTCAGCGGGGAGGTTCGACGAAATCGTCTGTAGAAGGTCGTCGTGAATCGACGCGAGTGCTTCGTACTTCGCTTCGGCTTTGAACACTTGCGCGACCTTCTCGAAGATTTCCCAAAGCCCGTAGAACTGGTACGCATCCGCCCACTCCGACGGCGGGCTTCGGTTTCGGTCGCTGAAGGTGTTCCCGAACCACGGGCTGACGTTCTGTTCGATTTCTTCGAGGTCCGCGGAACTCCAACTCCCGAGAGCGGCCACGTTCGCCGGGTCCGCGAGGTGAACGTCGCTGTCGAGTTCGTACAGTTTCTCTTTCGTCGGTTCCCACGAGGAGTACAGGCCGCTCCAGTCCAGAGAAACGCCGTCGAGTCGCACGACGAACTGGTTCCACAGCGCGTCGTAGTAGTCGGGCGCGTGCATCGAGTTGACGGCGTCGCCGTGACCGAGTGCGAAGGCCATTCCCGCGTGGTGCGTCAGGCGCGTGAAGACAGTCTCCGGCACGCCGTCGAACTCCACGTCGCCCATCGGGGCCATCGAAACGGTGTACGAGTCGCCGTCGGACGATTCCGTCGTCGCCTCTGTCGTGGATTCCGAGGTCGACGTTGCGGTCGCGTTCGAACCCGATTTTGTCGTCGTCCCCTCGCCCGAATTGCCCGTACAGCCCGCAATCAGGCCGCCAGCGGCGACCGCGAGCCCAGATTTAAGATACGTCCGGCGAGTCGCCGACTGCTCCTTATCTGCCATAAGTTTTTAGGACAGCCTAAAATACAAAGAGCCATCGATTTTAGGATGGCCTAATTTTGTCTATATGTTAGAAACATGAATAGACATCATGCATCCGTCTTTAGCTAAGAGCAGAACCACGTGACAGCGACGGCTTATCGAGGCTTCTTTTCGAGAGGAATGAGGAGGCAACCGTTGTGCACACAGAAGCCTCCTCATCGAGAATCATGCGTCGGCTTACTACACTGTTTCCCTCCGAGTTCCTCGAAGAGCACGCCGAGGAACTCGGCGTGGTCGAGCGAGAGGGCAAGCTACAGGTTCCAGTCCTCGTGTGGGCGCTCGTGTTCGGCTTCGCCGCAGGTGAGAGCCGAACTCTCGCAGGGTTCAGACGCAGCTACAACTCCACGGCTGATGAGACGATTTTACCTGGCGGCTTCTATCACCGGTTGACGCCGACACTCGCGGAGTATCTCCGCGAGCTCGTCGAGCACGGCCTCGACGAGGTCGCTGTTCCCGAGGCTGTTGACGCTGATATCGACCGATTCAGGGACGTGATGATCGCTGATGGAACGGTGTTGCGGTTGCACGAGTTCCTCTCTGATGAGTTCCAAGCCCGTCACGAGGAGCAGGCTGGAGCGAAGCTCCACCTGCTCCACAATGCTACCGACGAGACGATTGAACGGATGGACGTGACGGACGAGAAAACGCACGACAGCACGCTGTTCAAGACGGGTTCGTGGCTGCAAGGACGGTTGGTTCTGCTCGATCTGGCGTATTTCAAGTACCGTCGCTTCGCGTTGATCGACGAGAACGACGGCTACTTCGTGAGTCGGCTGAAGCAGAACGCAAATCCGGTGATAACGGCGGAATTGCGGGAATGGCGCGGCCGCGCCATTCCCTTGGAGGGGAAGCAGATCCACGATGTAGTCGATGACCTCTCGCGGAAGTACATCGACGTAGCGGTCGAAGCGGAGTTCAAACGTGGGCCGTACAACGGGACACGGTCGCTGGATACGAAGCGGTTCCGCGTCGTCGGCGTCCGTGACGAGGACGCAGACGACTACCACCTCTACATCACGAATCTCCCGAGAGAAGAGTTTCTCCCGGCGGATCTCTCAACGCTGTATCGGTGTCGCTGGGAAGTAGAGACGTTGTTTCGTGAGCTGAAGACGCAGTACGAGTTGGACGAGTTCGACACAAGCGACCCGGATGTCGTGGAAATTTTGCTGTACGCGGCGTTGCTGTCACTGCTGGTGAGTCGTGAGCTGTTGGATCTGGTCACCGAGCAGGCCAACGATGAGATCGTATTTCCGCCTGAACGCTGGGCGGCGACCTTCCGGTCGCACGCCCAGCTCATCCTCCACGAACTCGGTGAGTACCTCGGCTACTCGGCACCACCGTTGCTGGAGCGCCTGATCGAAGACGCGCAGAAGATCCACAGGCAGCGACCAATCTTACAAGAGACGCTCGCTACCGCTACGCAACCGAGGTGTAAGTCTTAGCTAAAGACGAATGGCCCTCGAAGTTTGACGGGCTGTACATCGCGTTGAGCGCGTCGCCGTGCGAGCGCTTAATCGATGAGAAGCCGGTTTCACTCATCCAGCGCTGGTCGTAGTCCTCGTTCATTCGAGCGTTGTGGGCTTTCTGCAACGGGGTCTGTTCTCTGTGTTTGATCAATGGTCGTGTTGAGTTGGAGCGACACTCCTCACCGAGGTCGCTCCAAGGGTAGTTCGCGTCAGCAGATAACACACGCAGGTCTTCCGCGTTCCGGCGGAAGATCTGCATCCTGATATGGCCGTCCCACGCCTTCTGCGTCGTGTAATGAACGTCTCCTGCCAGTGACGAATTCAGTCTGGGCTGAGCAGATACCTAACTTACAATTCAAAAAGTATAAACTGTTATGTACTTTTGAACAAATTGCAATGCGAGAAGACTCAGATTCAAGTGAGCAGACCAGACGGAGAGTCCTCCAAATGCTTGGGGCCACTGGAGTTGGGCTAGGATTCACTAGTGGAAGTGCAGTAGCAAAGGGTACGCCACCAGAAAAGAACGATACAACGATCGCCCAAGGGACCTCCGGTTATACGACGAGTAATAAAGGGACCCCCGATTGGTTCACAATCAAAGATGATGGCAAGTGGAATGTTCACGACGTAAAAAGAACATCCGACCAGGGGATCATTACTCTGGGCCATGGTGACTGCCCGGGTGATTCAATTGAAGTGTCGGTTGATCGCGCAATACCGGCTTTAAGCAAGACGCTCAATCTTGGAATACATCACTGCGCGGGTGATCTATGTGATTGGGGGGTTGAAGCTACGCTAATGGGGATGACCGAGGATTTCGGAACCACCGACGACTGTAATGCTAGGTTAAAAACGACGCACGATTTTCAGGTACTTAAAATTGACGGTTACGTAGAGGCACATGCCTCATGGAACAACCCGCTTGGAATGGTAGATCATTGGACTATTGAGATTGATGCTAAATGGTACGATACGTCAGATGGTTGGCAAGAGCACTCGATCGAAGCTCGAGTTGATAATCCTGCCGTGTAGCTCTAGACGGCTTTATTGCATCCGCAGAGGGGAGTGGAATAGGTCGTCAGAATAACCGTGTTGAAACGGAAGAGTACTGTTGTACCGAAACTTACTCTTCCGCTTCTGAAACAGGTGTCCTCGATTGCTCATAAGCTCAGCGATGCTGCAGCACTCCAGCTCAGTGGTCCAGCCGGCAACGTAGTGATTAGGACAACTTCTGGAGAAATCCACCGAGATGATTTTCTATCCACGAGGCGGCGAAGATTACCTTCTCATCAGCTGTTTCAGTCAGGAGATCCGCTCTACGCAGATGCCGCACAATCTCCTTCTCCCGGCCAGCCATGTCATCAACAGCAACGGCAATCTCTTACGTGTCTTCCCTGAATCACTATCGACGCGAACCTCTTCGACGATCTCACCGGCCTCATCCATTACTGCCACCTGTGCGTCTCGCTTGTGAACGTCAATTCCAAGGTACATTGATTCTCACTCCGGGACGCCAGTGCGTGGAACAGAGATTCACCTATGCGGGCTTGCCCGGATGCCGCGCGCCGCGGCATCCGAGCTGTAGCGCCCAAGCCTCGGCTTCTTACGCACTTGGACCAGTCAGTTAAACGTGCTCGGTGGCAGGAAACACGAATCGGTCTCTTGCGTCCCATATCTTGTTCCACGCTCTCATGGGATAGCAGAATTTCCATAGTCAGTTAAGTGTGAAAAGTGAGGCGGGAGAATTTCTTGCTGGTCAATGGCAGAAATCGCCCGCCTCAGCGGTAGTAGTGACTGGATTGATTTGGATTTTGTGGAGCGCGAGCGGACACCCGAGCCAGCGATGGAGCTCGGTATTCAGATGCACGTGGCGGTATTGTCACTCTCGAATACCATCTCTGTTCTTGATAATGGCCGTTCGAAGAATACATCCGCATGGTCACACGCGCAGCGTGGAAGGCACTCTCAGTTCGCCGCTCGATCCCAGCGAACCGCCCACCTGACGACCGGTTCGAGCGGTAATACCGACCGGGACAACTCTCCAAGCAGTGGCAACGCTGTCGTGTCGGCGGCGGTAGTTCGCCGCCGACACCTTCGTGAGATCGCTGGCCTGAAGTGGACGTCAACTGCTGGTCCGGCGACTGTTTCATCAGTGAACTCGCTCGTCAGAACCAGTTAGCCAAGGACGCTTTGTGAGGTACTGAAACGAACGAAATTCTCTATTTTCGGCTGTTTTCGACCACTACAACCGCTCTCACCGAAATCTTTCTCAAAGAACTGCGGCACAAACACGATGTCGAAACCACCGTATTTCTCTTCGATGGTGCGAAACATCTCCAACCTGCACTGCAACGAGCCGGGCTCCGATTTCAGACAGAACGCCACGGAAATCGAAACGCCATCGAACGTATTTTCCGAGAAGTAAAGGGTCGAGCCTCTTCGTTTTCAAACTGCTTCAGCAACGTCGAACCGAGTACAGCTGAAAACTGGCTCCAGAGTTTCGCTCGCTGGCACAATGCTCCAAACTAAACACTGCCATTTGTGGTGTGTAACCAGTGTGCGGTAACAGTGTTCGTTATCCAACCGCCAATTCGACCAAAGATAACCCCGAGTACACATAATACACTCAATATAACCACGGAGAAAATAGTGAACATAAACGGTCCGCCCTTCCAGCTTGTAATATATGCCATATTAGGCGGGATAGATAAAATAAAGCTAATGATGGCACCAATAAATGCAGTGCGGAGTCCCGCGGCACCCGGATCTGCCGAACGAGCGACTGCGATACCCCCAGCAAGTACGGTCCCGAATAACAATATTGAACCAGAAGGGCCCTGTCCAGAGATGGACAGCGAATTTCCGACAACGTTGATAGCTAGCCCACCCAGCGCACCGAGAACTGCAATCCGCCATACCTGAGGAATGCCGCGAATTCGAGGGGTATATACCATACCAAATATATCTATGTGTCTTTGTGCTAATATGACTTTCGGAGAATAAATGGGCACTGTCTAGTTAACCTCCTGAGCTGGCGTTCTTCCGTCGAGCGATTGATGCGGTCGCTGAAAATTATAGTAATGAACGAACAGTGCAAGCCACTGTCGGAGGCTCTGCCGACTACCCACCCACGAGTTGTGGAAACGGTCGACCCGCATCTTGAGCGTGTGAAACCACTTCTCGATGAGGTTTCGCTCTGTGTAGTCGACTCGACCGTTTACTCCTAATCGAGAGAAGGCAGTCCGATAGCCGAAGGCATCAGCCAGAAACACCGTGTTTGAACAGTCGTGTTTCTCACAGACTCCGTGGAGAAACGCAGCCGCCGGATTAATCCCGTGACGCTTGAACAGCGCAACGTCAAGAATCACTTTCGTGTCGAGGTCTATTGCAGCATATAACCAAGACCACTTGCCATTGATCTTGACAGCGGTCTCGTCGACCGCGACCCGCCTCGGCGTCGCCTTCGGCGGGTCGGAAACGCTGTCAGCCAACCGATGTACCCACTGGAAAATAGCTTGAAACGAGCGTTTTACGCCGAGAAGACGCAGAATTGCTTCTGTCTCTCTGAGCGAAAGGCCGGCAGCATGGAGTCGGACGGCGACGCCCGTCAGGGCGTTCGCCGTCCGCTCCCGCTGCCAACATTCATAATTCGCCGTTTCCAACGACTCTGTGAGCAGTTCTAGGTCAAGCAAAGCACTAGATCTACGAACTGCTCGCTTCTCAAACTGGCCTAACTAGACAGTGCCGGCCTACCAAATGTAAAAATTATTCAATACCAAGATGGTGGTTTTTAGCCACTCAATTACGTCACTAAATCAATTTTCGTGGTTGTTCTAGCTCTCACCAGCCATCTCCAGTTTAACTGGATAGTTTCTACATTTCTAGGACAATAGACACAATAATTTTATGGCACGGTCTAGATGAGCCAGTTTGAGAATTGAGCAGGTCGTTGAGTTAGTTTGGAGACGCTCGCAGACCTGCTCAGCGAGTGCGTTACAGCGGATTTAGCAGAAACGTGGGAGCGTTCACCGTCCGGCTCCACGCGACCGGGCGTTCACTGAGAGAAACTTCGCAATACGATGATTTTCAGAGACCACATCAAACACTTGATGGACGAACACCGGTCGAGGAGGTCACTAACTAGACAGTGCCAATAAAACAATTTTATCAATTTATATATACTACCTCGGCTATGGATAGACGTTCATTTATTTCAATAGTAGGAGCAAGTGCCACATTGGGGGTATCTGGGTGTATCAGCCGCGGCGGAAATTCGAATTCAAACGCCTCGAAAGTCGAATCCAGAACACCAACTCCGGTTGAATCGTCCGGAAAAAGCTGGCCCATGGTCGAACACGATGCGCGAGCAGCAGGGCACAATCCAACGCTCGAAGCTTCAAAACCGGGGAAATAAGAATGGAAAATCACGATTCCAGAAAACCAATCGCCAACTGAAGTTGTGGTTGGACGCGAACACACCTATCTCGGAATCGCAGAGTACGATGCCGATCCTGTGGAGTCGAGGGTTGAGGCCAGAGCGTTAACCGATGGGTCGGTCCGCTGGACAGCACCGATGCCGTATGCAGGGGTCGAGCCGCCAGCACTGGCGACAGGGCCAGACGATAAACTGACGGTCTTTGCGGTCTCCGGATCGAAGACTGGTAACGAAGGTGCAGTAACGGCGTGGTCCATGCTCTTGACCCAACGACCGGAGAGCAGCGCTGGGAGTGGTCAGTTGAGGCTGAACTCGGTGGCTCGGCGGTTATCGAAGATGGGATGTGTATTGTGACCACCGTCTCTTTGGACCACGTCGCTGTCCATGCCCTCGACGCAGCGACAGGAACAAAGCAGTGGTCGTTCCCGGTGAATGACGGATGGCTTCATAACAGCCCAACAATCTACGACGGGGCCGTCTATCTGAGTAGCGGACGACAGCAACTAGCCGCCGTGGCGCTGAACGATGGGTCTGTTCGGTGGCGAGCGCCGACGCAAGCAGACGATACTCGTCCAGTCGTGGATGCGTATCGTGGTCTCGTATACGTCGGCCATCCACGGGGGGTGGAGGCATTCGATTTGAACGACGACGGAACGCGAGTTTGGGATTTCGTCACGACAGAGCCCGGAACAGCAAACGAAGATTTCCTCGGTGTCCTCGACGAACCAGTGGTATTGCCCGACCAAGTTGCAGTGCGCACGCACGATACGTCTGACTCATCACTCGGTGATGTCGGCAATTGCTATGGCGTTGATCCGGAGACCGGATCGAAGGTATGGAAACTCTCCGGAGGAAGACCGGCAAGTTCGATAATCGGTGCTGGTGGGCAAATAATACTCCGCCGAGCGGAATCCACCGCAGATATCGATTTTATATCCGGTGTCGAACCGGGAACGGGTTCTCTGGTTGCAGTCCAACCTGATGGCTCAGTTGCGTGGGAACGGCAAGGTCTCTGGAAGCCCCTTTCCGTTGGAACCAACCGTTTGTTGGCCTACAGAAGCTCACTCAGTACTCGTTCCGGGGGGTTCGAAATCGCGAGTTTTTCGGCCTGATTTTCCGCTTGGAACCCGCTATAACAGGATGCCGAATTCGTAAGGTTAGGCCGAAGAGATAGTAGGTAGAGAAAAGAAAATCGTGCCCGTGGAGTGCCTCTAAGCCCGATTAGTCGAGTGCCTCGTCTACGGCCGCACGAATCGCGCCGAATCGGACGAGGTCGCCCGCCGTCTCAAGTTCGCCGTCGAGTTGTCTGTCCTCTTCGAGCGGCGGGACGACCGAGCGAACCGAGTCGCGGACGGACCCGGTACCGGTTCCGAGTTCGAGGTCGTCATCGAGGAACTCCGCGGCCTGCGAAGCACAGAGGAGTTCGACGCCGACGATAGTCGAGACGTTCTCGATGACGGTCTGTGCGTGCAGCACGCTCTGGCCGCTCATGCTCACGTGGTCTTCCTGCCCGCCGCTGACCGGCGTCGAGTCGATAGACGGCCGACCGAGCGACCGACACTCGTTGAGGAGCGCGGCGGCGGTGTACTGCGCAATCATGTAGCCCGACCGAAGCCCGCTGTGTTCGGTCAGGAACGCCGGGAGGTAGGACTCTTGCACCTCGGGATTGAGCATCCGGTCGGTCCGGCGCTCGGAGATAGCGGCGAGTTCGGTCAGCGCGCCCGCGGCGTAGTCGAGGCGGAGCGCCAGCGGTTCGCCATGGAAGTTGCCCGCCGAGACGACGGCGGCCACGTCGGTACCGGGGGCGCGTTCGTCGACCTCGCCCGCCGGGAAGACGAGCGGGTTGTCGGTCACGCTGTTGAGTTCGATTTCGACGGCCTCGCGGAGGTGGTCGACGGCGTCTCTGACCGCGCCGTGGACCTGCGGGAGACACCGAATCGAGTAGGCGTCCTGCACGCGCTCGCAGTCCTTGTGCGATTCGAGGACCGTCGAACCGGCGGTCAGGCGTCGAATCGTCTCGGCGCTCTGCTTCTGGCCGGGATGGGGGCGAATCTCGTGAATCGCCGGGTCGCAGTTCGCCGTCGTACCCATCGTCACCTCGGTCGTGAGCGCGCCCGCCGCGTCCGCGGCGTCGATAGTTCGCTCGGCATCGACGACGAACAGCGAGGCGAGACCGACCGTAAGTTGCGTCCCGTTGATGAGCGCGAGCCCTTCTTTCGAGGCGAGCGTCACCGGTTCCAGACCGACCGCGTCCAGCGCCTCGTCACCTTCGAGTCGGTCGCCGTCGAGGTGGGCCTCGCCCTCGCCGATGAGGACGAGCGCCATGTGTGCGAGGGGTGCGAGGTCGCCGCTCGCGCCGAGGCTTCCGCGAGAGCGGACGACAGGGTGGACGCCCTCGTTGAGCATCGAGACGAGCAGTTCGACCACGGAGGGTCGAATGCCGGAGAAGCCCTTTGCGAGCGTGTTCGCCCGGGTAACCATCATCGCTCTGACTTCCTCGCGGGTCAGTTCGCGGCCCGCACCGGCGGCGTGACTCCGGATGAGGTTCGTCTGAAGGCGTTCGATGTCCTCGCGGTCGATGTGGGTCTCGACGAGGTGGCCGAATCCGGTGTTGACGCCGTAGACCGGCTCGCCGGAGTCGAGGACGGATTCGACTCGGTCGCGCGAGTCTTGCATCTTCTCCCACGCCTCGTCGGGGAGTTCGACGCGGGCGTCGTGGCGGGCGACCGCGACGACGTCCTCGGGCGTCAGCGACTCGCCGTCGACGACGACGGTGTCGGGAAGGGCGGACTCACTCATGGACGACCACCCCCGATTTCAGCACGGTCGAAACGGGATTCGTGTCGAACCGGTACGAGAGGTGTCTCGCAGACGGGATATCGAGGACGACGGCGTCGGCGGGGCTGCCGGGCTGAAGCGTGCCCGTGCCGTCGTCTCTGTCGAGTGCGTTGGCGGCGGCGCTCGTGATGCCGCGAATGACCTCCTGTGGCGTCATCCGCATCCCGACGCTGCCGAGCGTCGCGATAAATGCCATACTTCGAGCGAAGCAGTTCGGGTTGAAGTCGGTCGCGAGCGCGACTTCGTGGCCCGCATCGAGGAAGGCGCGAGCGTCGGCGTACTCGGCTCCCAGACCGAAGGCGGTTCCGGGGAGAACGACCGGCGTCACGTCGGCACCGACCAGCGTCTCTCGGCCGTCAGCGTCGGTTTGGAGCAGGTGGTCCGCGCTCGCCGCGCCAACGGCGGCCGCGACATCGGTGCCGCCGATATCGGCAAATTCGTCGGCGTGAATCTTCGGCGTGAGTCCGTACTCCTTGCCTGCCTCCAAGATGCGACGGGACTGGTCGGCGGTGAAGACACCGCGCTCACAGAACACGTCGCAGAATTCGGCGACACCCTGTTCGGCGACGGCCGGGAGTTGCTCGGAGATGACCGATTCCGTGTACTCCTCGGTGTCGACATCGCGAGGGACGGCGTGTGCGCCCATGAACGTCGGAATCACGTCCACCGGATGCTCGCCGCCAGCGGTTGCGATGGCTTCGAGCAGCCGAAGTTCGGTCTCGGTGTCGAGTCCGTAGCCGGTCTTCACTTCGACCGTCGTCGTCCCGTGTTCGAGCATCGCGTCGAGGTGCTCGGTGAGGTTCGCCGCCAGTTCCTCGTCGGACGCCTCGCGGACCGCGTCGACGGTGCGGAGGATGCCGCCGCCGTCGGCGAGGATTTCCTCGTAGGTCGCACCCTTAAGCTTCGCCACGAACTCGTCGGAGCGGTCGCCCGCAAAGACTGCGTGGGTGTGCGGGTCGACGAACCCGGGCAGAACCGTCTTGCCGGTCGCGTCGATTGCGGTCTCAGCGTCCTCGGCCGGGTACTCGGCGAGGACTTCGTCAGTCGGGCCGGTGGCGACGACTTCGCCACCGACAGCGGCGAACGCGGCGTCCTCGTAGACGACAACGCCGGTTTCGTCGTCGGGACCGACGACTAACTCTTCGGCACCGTAAACGACTGTCAGGTCAGAATCTGTAGTTGGCTCAGACATGGGACATCACTCCTGAAAGGAAGTGGGCAACTGCACGTGCGGCGGCGCGGGCGGTCTGGTCGTCGTCGTCGAGCGGCGGTGCGCACTCGACGACCTCGAAGCCGACGACGCGCGAATCGGATGCGACGCGGCGAAGCATCGAGAACAGTTCTCGTGTAGTGATGCCACCGGGTGTGGGAGCACTCACGCCCGGCGCGGCCGTCTCGTCCAGCACGTCCACGTCGAGGCTGACGAACACGTGGTCGCACGACGAGAGGGCGTCGAGCGCGAAGTCGGCCGTCTCGGTCGCCCCGCGACCGACTTCGTCCGCGGTCAGGATAGTGCCACCCGAGTCGCGCAGGAAGTCAGCGTAGGTCGTCGAGGTTTCGAAGTGCCGCGCGCCGACGACGGCGAGTGTGTCGAGTCCCGCGTCGAAGAGTTGGCGGTACGGCGTCCCGCTGGACGGACCGTCTTGGGGTTCGCGGCAGTCGAGGTGGGCGTCGAAGCTGATGACGCCGATAGACGCGTCGCGGTCGAGGAGCGGTTTGACGTTGGCGACGGTCAGCGAGTTGTCGCCGCCGAGGAAGACGGGAAGCGCCCCGCGCTCGTAGACGTGGGCCGTCTCGTCGGCGACCGCGGACTGTACGTCCGCCACGCCGCCTTCGAGTTCGTCGATTGGTAGGTCGCCGAGGTCGCCGACGCCCGAAACGGGACCCTCGTCGAAGTGGTGCGACTTGGACGAGGCGAGTTCGCGCCGAATCGCGGCGGGACCGTCTCGGGCACCGCGGCGACCGATGACGGCACCGTCGTACGGTTCGCCGACGAGCACAGCGTCGAAGTCGCTCGCGTCTTCGATGCTCGTCTCGTTGACGACGTGGCCGAACTGCTCGTCGTTCGGGTCGGAGGACGTTCCCTCCCAGTGTGGCGGGTCACGGAATCTCATTCGTTACCTCGTCCCGCGTCGTGGTCCTGCATCGGGATATGGACGTTGGACTGTTCTGCCTCGTCGAGCGCGTCTTCGTAGCCGGCGTCCGCGTGCCGAATGACGCCCATCCCGGGGTCGGTAGTGAACACGGCGCGGGCTTTCTTCGCCGCGAGGTCGGAGCCGTCGAGGACGACGTGGTTGTTGGTGTGCAGCGAGTTGCCGATGCCGACGCCGCCGCCGTCGTGAACGCTCACGATGTCCGCTCCCGATGCGGTGTTGAGAAGCGCGTTCAGGATGGGCCAGTCGGCGACAGCGTCGGTGCCGTCCCGCATCGCTTCAGTTTCGCGGTTCGGGCTGGCGACGGACCCGGCGTCGAGGTGGTCGCGCGTGACGACGACCGGGGCCGAAACCTCGCCGGACGCGACGAGGTCGTTAATTTTCAGCGCGAAGCGAGCGCGCTCGGTGATGCCCTCGTCGTCGGTCTCGTAGCCGAGCCAGCAGACCCGCGAAGGGAGACCCTGGAACGACACCTGTTCCTGTGCGAGGTCGATCCAGCGCATGAGCGACTCGTTCTCCGGGAAGAGGTCGCGAATCGCCTCGTCGGTGCGGTAGATGTCCTCCGGGTCGCCGGAGAGCGCGGCCCACCGGAACGGGCCGCGGCCGCGACAGAACATCGGGCGGATGTAGGCCGGAACGAAGCCGGGGAAGTCGAAGGCGTGGTCCATGCCGCGGTGGGTCTTCACCTGCCCGCGGATGTTGTTGCCGTACTCGAAGGCGATTGCGCCCTCGTCCTGCAGGTCGAGGATGGCCTGGACGTGGCGCTCCATCGTGTCGAGGCTCTCTTCGACGTACGTATCTGGGTCGTCTTCGCGCAGTTGGTCCGCTTCCGCGGCGGTGTAGCCGCTCGGGTAGTAGCCTTCGAGTTCGTCGTGGGCGCTCGTCTGGTCCGTGACGATGTCCGGAATCTCGTCGCGTTCGAGGAGTTCTTCGAGCATGTCGGCGACGTTCATCTCGACGCCGACGCTGTAGGGTTCTCCCGCTTCGAGGGCTTCCTTGGCGTTCTCCAGCGCCTCGTCCAGCGAGTCGGTCGAATCCATCAGGTAGTCCGTCTCGACGCGGCGCTCGATGCGGTCGGGCTGGACTTCGGCCGCGATACAGACGCCGTTGTTCATCGTTACCGCGAGGGGTTGCGCCCCGCTCATGCCGCCGAGACCGCCGGTCACGACGAGTTTACTGGTCAGGTCGGCGTCGTAGTGCTGGCGGGCGAGTTCAGCAAGCGTCTCGTAGGTGCCCTGAATGATACCCTGCGTGCCGATGTACGCCCACGACCCGGCGGTCATCTGGCCGTACATAATCTTGCCCTGTGCTTCGAGTTCGTGGAAGTGTTCCCAGTCGTCCCAGTGGCCGACGAGGTTCGAGTTGGCGATGAGGACGCGCGGGGCGCGCTCGTGGGTCGTGAACTTCCCGACCGGCTTGCCGGACTGAACGAGGAGCGTCTCGTCGTCCTCGAGGTTGCGCAGTTCGTCGAGAATCGCGTCGTAGGCGTCCCACGACCGGGCTGCACGACCGGTCCCGCCGTAAACGACGAGGTCTTCGGGCCGTTCAGCAACCTCGGGGTCGAGGTTGTTGTTGAGCATCCGGAACGCCGCCTCCTGACGCCACGCCTGACACTCGGTCAGGTCCGTCCCCGTAGGCGCGCCCTGGTATTGCTTCCACTGCTCGCTCGGTTTCCCGAATCTGTCTTGCTGCGACGGTGGTTGTTGATCGTGCATATTATTGTCTTGGTAGGCAAAACAGGTAGCCATACTACCTCCGTACGGCAAGTCTTTTATATATTATAAATGTGCCCATTATTCATGTATAGGGCAAGCTGTCGCATCAGGACGACAGCCCCTACGCGCGGCCACGGGGAACAGCTGACGTGTCCAGTCATCCATCACTAAATACCATATAAAATACAATATAGGCGGAGAGGATTAGGTCTACGTGATGTCCGAAGAAACCTCCCGAATTATCGGTTCCGTATCCCGACGAACCGCGGTCAAAGCGATTGGCGCGACCATCGGGACCTCGGTGGTAAGCGGGACTGCTGTCGCGAGAGACGGTCGAGAGAACGGAAAGGGACGTGAGAAACAGACAGGTCCGTACATCACGGCGCACCGCGGGTTCAGAGACGTGTACCCCCAAAATACTGTCGCCGCCGTGGAGGGCGCATCTCGCCTCGGCACCGAGCGAATCGAAATCGACGTCGAAGCGACGAGTGATGGAGAAGTCGTCGTCTTCCACGACGCGGCGCTCGACGACCTCACGGACAAGGAGGGACTCGTCAGTGAGACCCCATCCGAGACGGTTCTACAGGCCGAAGTTCTCGACTCCGGGGAGACCATTCCGACGCTCGCCGAAGTCCTCAACGCGACCCGCCCGAACGTCACGATGAATATCGAATTCAAGGAGTCCGGACCACTTTCCTGGACGGAATTCGCTAAACGGACGTTGCGTATCGCGTCGCAGTATCCGGGCGAGTTCTACGTCTCCTCGTTCGACCCCGATGCAATCAGGGCAGTCCGAGACATCGATTCGAGCGTCGATGTCGCCCCGATTTTCGGACGCAACAAAGACGAGAACCTGGAGATTGCCCGCGAACTCGATGCCAAGGCGGTCAACCCGTCCGTCGACGTACTCGACCGCGACCTCGTCGAAACCGCTCACGAAGAGGGCCGTGAAGTAAACGTCTGGACAATCGACAGTTGGAGAGAGGCACAGAAACCGCTCGAACTGGGCGTGGACGGCCTCATCGCTGACTACCCCAACATGGACACCTTCGGAACCAGCGATACGCGTCGTCACCCTCCGGAGAAGTAAGTTGAGGGACGGGGGAAGGGCCAGTCCCGTATCACTACACTACAGATACGGCAATTGCTTGCGGGAGTGTCTCACATCACGGCTTACATCGCGCCAGCGACGCCGCTGCCGATTGCGGCCCCACAGTGACCGCACGCAACGAGGTAGAACCGCTTTGCGGCCGTGAAAAAACCATTCGTCGAATCCATGTCGAGGAACTCGACGTCGGACGCGTCATCGAGCGTTGCTTCACACTCGGGACAGTGAACCATTAGGCAGCACCGCCGTTCGGTTTCGCACCGGCGACACCGCTGCCAATCGTCGCGCTACATTCTGCACAGGTAGTCGTATAGAAACGCTTCGAGGATCTGATGAAACCAGTTCGTGCGTCCATTTCGACGAACTCGATGTCGTCAATCGTTTCGAGGGCCGTCTTGCATTCAGGGCAGTGGACCATTCACACGACACTTTTGCAGGAGCCAAAAAATAACTGTGGGTTGATATAAACTGGGTGGGGGAGAACGGCAGTTACGAATCACTACAGCCATTCCGCAATCGTAATTCATTGGTACCCGGTCAGCATACGCCACGTGTGAACCGACAGCCGACATCCGGCGAGCGTTTGTTTTCGGGCTACTCCGGCCGGATGTTGCTCACCGTCTCGCTCGCGTGGGCAGTGCTACAAGCGGGGCGGTTCCTGCTGTCGCCGCTTCTCCCGACGATTATCGAAGCGCTCCAGATAACCAACGCGACCGCCGGCATCGCACTGGCGCTCTTTCAGGGCATCTACGCAATCACGCAGTACCCCAGCGGGGAATACTCGGACCGCTGGACACGAGCAACGCTCATCGTTCCGGGACTCGGAATTCTCGTCCTCGGGTTCGCCACGTTCGGCATCGCGGGTGGTCTCACCGGGTTCCTCCTCGCCGCGGTGATTACTGGCTTCGGGAAAGGGCTGTTCGCCATCCCCTCGCGGGCGTTGCTTTCGGACCTCTTCGTCGAGCGTCGAGGGCGAGCGCTCGGTCTCTACGCCGCCGGGACCGACCTCGGCGGCCTGCTCGCATCCGGGCTCGCAATCCTCGCGCTCAGCTACGCGACGTGGCAAACCCCGTTTCTTCCCGTCGCTGTCGTCCTCGGGGCGCTTACGCTCTTGTTCGCCCGGTGGTCGAACGACGGCTACACCGTCGGGTCGCCGGAACTCGACGCGTCCGGCACGCTCCGCAGACTCTTTGCCAGCCCGGAACAACGCCGGACGCTCCTCGCATTCGGACTGTTTTATTTCATGGTCGGCGGCTTCATCAACTTCCTCCCGACGTTCCTGAGTCAGGCCAAGGATTTCCCCGAGGAGCTTGCCAGCGCCACGTTTGCCATCGTCTTCGTCGTCGGCCTCGGCATCAAGCCGGTCGCCGGCGGCCTCAGCGACCACTTCCGGCGCGAGTCGATTGCGGTCGTCGGGATGCTCATTGCCGCGGGGTCGCTCGCTGCCCTCTCGCTCGTGGACACGCGGCTGTTCATCTACGTCGCCGTCGTCGTCCTCGCCGTCGGCTACAAGATGGAGTTCCCGCTCGCTGACGCGATTATCGTCGACAACGCGCCCGACGCCGACCGCGGGGCCGACCTCGGCGCTGCACGGGCGCTCTTCCTCGGGGCGAACGCGGTCGGCCCGGCCTACGTCGGTATCGTCGCGACGTATCTGAACTACGCCGTCGCGTTCGGCGGGCTTGCGGTCTGTTTGGTCGTCGGTGCTGGGTTATTGTACTGGGATGCGAGAAGGGGGTGAGGGTCGGGTTGCTTCTAGGGTTCAACACCCAGTGGTCGACGGAACCGACCACCCGGACACTACTCACCTGTTTCGAACCCGGGACCGTCGTCTAAATCCGTAACTCACCACGCTTCTTCAGAAACCTTCTGCTTCATCTGCACCAACCGCACTCTCAACTCCCCGCTCGTCGCTCGAAGCAGCGTCCGGTCGGGCCAAGTGTGAATCGTCGGCCCGCCCAGCTCCTCGACGACCTCCCGAACCATCCGAATCTGCTTTAGTGCATACTCGACCCACGTGTCTTCGTCGAGTAACGCTTCGAACTGACTGGCCTCTGCTTCGAACCCGGCGTCTCGCAACGCCTCGACGCACAACTCGAAGTTCATCCCACGAGGGTTGGTCGGCTCGTGGAAGACGACTTCGGGGTCGACCGCTCGGAACCAGTTGAGCGCTTCGCGGATGTCGTCGCGGTCCATCGTGGGGTACGTCGGTGAGAACGAGACGAAGCGACGGATTCCGTGGCGGAAGGCTTGGTCGATCACATCGGCTTAGAGAGAACGTCTGCTTGGAGAGGGTATGCAACCAACCAAGCAGACAGTGGTATTAGCGAAAGTCCTGATACTCTCGAACGTACCAATTAGCGAACCTGGTGAAATGAGCGTGCAAGACTCAGAGAATGCAGCAACTACAGGAGACAGATTCTGCGCCCCTCCGGAATCGCTCGTACCTGCCCGCCATCAAATCCGTGGTAGGATTATGAACTCAGTCATATCTGTGACTACATTCATACAATTATTAATGTGTATTTATGGTGTGAGACGTGCTACACTACAACAACCATGCCATTATTCATGGACGTTCACAGGGACATAGAGGGGCTCACCGCTGAGGAGGCAGTTAAGGCGCACAGGCAAGACCTCGAAATTCAAGACAAGTACGGGGTGAACTACAAGAAGTATTGGCTGGACGAGGACGAAGGTGCGGTCTTCTGCCTCTTTGAAGCGCCGAACAAAGAGGCAGGCGAGAAAGTCCACCGGGAAGCGCACGGCTTTACCGCCGACGAGATCTACGAAGTCAAAGAAGGGGAGTAAACACCCATCTGGACCGGCTGTCGTTTTTTAGAACGAAACTCTATACGATAGATGTACTGGAAGAGTATTCAGACTACGGAATTTAAAGTTTACCGATGGGTCTGAATTTCCTCCTGTCACATTTGGAATCGGGATTCAATCCCGCAAGGGTGCGTCTGTAACGGGCGATAGGGTTCTGTCGACCGAATCGTCTGTAAGCTTCAACCCAACTAGGGTTCGTCTGTAACCTCCTCCCCATCGGGATTAATGAACTCGTTGGAGTGCTTCAACCCAACTAGGGTTCGTCTGTAACGCTCGCCGAGCGTGGTTCGCGTGTTCCGGTCGATGCTTCAACCCAACTAGGGTTCGTCTGTAACGCTCGCATCATCGACGAGGACCTCAACGGTTCCCGCTTCAACCCAACTAGGGTTCGTCTGTAACTTGCAGAGTCTCGCGGCGAAACATCCTACCGAGGACGTGCTTCAACCCAACTAGGGTTCGTCTGTAACCGGGCGTCCCGCTCGTCGACGTGGATGCCGTGCGCGGCTTCAACCCAACTAGGGTTCGTCTGTAACGGGTCAGACTCCAGTCGGTCGAGCACGTCGTCGACGCTGCTTCAACCCAACTAGGGTTCGTCTGTAACAACTGCTTGATTCCCATTAGAGCCACCTCTTGAGGCTTCAACCCAACTAGGGTTCGTCTGTAACAATCACCGATAGTGATGACGTGGGCGCAGTCACGACAGCTTCAACCCAACTAGGGTTCGTCTGTAACGGATAGGTCATTGTCCGACCGTCAAAGCCGTTGTCAAGGCTTCAACCCAACTAGGGTTCGTCTGTAACCAGACGCCAACCCAGACGGGCGGACCCGCGCTATGAGGTGCTTCAACCCAACTAGGGTTCGTCTGTAACCAGTCCACGAGTCTGATAACTCATTAGATGCGTTTAGCTTCAACCCAACTAGGGTTCGTCTGTAACCGGCGCGAACGTCGCCGTCTCGCCGGGACCGAGCGTGCTTCAACCCAACTAGGGTTCGTCTGTAACACTACAACCTTGTCGAGCATCACGGGTCCCGGTCGCTTCAACCCAACTAGGGTTCGTCTGTAACGAGAGATATCCGAGCAGCACCCAACCAGTTGGTAGAGCTTCAACCCAACTAGGGTTCGTCTGTAACGGGCTTCACGTGCACGTCGAGTTCGGGTCCGGTGTAGCTTCAACCCAACTAGGGTTCGTCTGTAACCGTCGTACGGCGAATCGAGTCGTGTTGTCGTGTCGAGCTTCAACCCAACTAGGGTTCGTCTGTAACCCGCTTTCCGAACCATGACATTATTAGTTAAACGGGCGCTTCAACCCAACTAGGGTTCGTCTGTAACAGGATGCATATGTCCAATTGGTCGAATATTGTCGGCTTCAACCCAACTAGGGTTCGTCTGTAACGGAGTGTGAGCGACCCAATCGTCTTCGACAAGCTCGCTTCAACCCAACTAGGGTTCGTCTGTAACACGCTCGAAGCCGGCGCGCTCGTCCTCGCCGACAAAGGCTTCAACCCAACTAGGGTTCGTCTGTAACGCCCTCGGCGTCTACGCGCTCTACTGGGACCGGATGCTTCAACCCAACTAGGGTTCGTCTGTAACCATGGCCGATTTAAGCGCCACAAGTGCTCTACGGACGGTTCCCACTCAAGTGTTTCCGTCGACCTCCAATACCCCTCTACCCCCCGGGGGGTCGACTGCTACAGAAACCGTGACTCGTCAGTTGGGTCCTCTCCGATAACAGTTCGGTCGACGTATTTCTCAGACCCGATTCGGTAGATAATCGTCGATTCGTCCGGGTTCAGTAACGTTTGCGTATGGTTCCGAATCGTTTCCAGATCACCCTCCGTGACCTCGCCCTCGAAGACGGAGTTCTGTACGTGCGTGAGGTATTTTCTGAGGAAGTTGAGCATCAATCGCGTTCGGTCGGCCCGCATGTCGTACACGACGATAATGTACACCACGGGTTACCACCACCGCTTGAAGGGTACATATTCCTCTCCCGTAAGGAGGTGCTTTTTCAGTTTGTACGCTTCAATTCTGAGGAGATACTGATAGCTCACCTTCCGATTCAGTCGGGGATGCTCCACGGTCTGTTCGAGCGTCTCCTCGAAGGCTTTTGAGAAGGTTTTGCGACCGTGTTCGGTCAGCAAACAGGAGTTGAGGTCCGTCTCAAAATCGGCCGGTGTGAGTTGCTGTCGATTGAGCAGTCGGAAGGTGACTCGGTCTGCGAGCAGCGGCTTGAACAGGTCCGCAATGTCGAGTGCGAGCGAATACCGGCGTTCGCCAGGTTCGTGAAGAAAGCTCACTGCCGGGTCAAGGGCAGTCGCACGAATGCCGGAGACAACGTTTGCATAGACGAGTGAGTTCCCGAACGAAATGAGACTGTTAACCTCGTTGGTCGGTGGATTATACCGCCGTCCGTTGAAGACGAATCCATCCGGGAGGATACTATCGAACGTCGAATAGTATGCACGCCGAGCAGTTGCTTCGACACCCATAATCTCTTCGACGGCTGTTGTCTCGGTGAGACGAGCACCAGCAGCATCAAGCGATGCTAACTCCGAATCAAAATCGTGCCCACGCGAGTTGTAATATGAGACGTTCGCTCGCATGTTGTGGATACTGCCGTCGACAAATTTACGGGCGATATCGGTTCGCTGTGCAGGAGAATCGTACGCCCGTACTTGTTCGACAAGCGTTCGACCCGATGTTTGACCTCGCTTCGGCATAACCGAACCAGCGTAGTAGTCCTTCCAACCGAAGATGTGGAGCGCGGTCCCGTGTTTATTGAGAAACGAGATAAGCCGCGTATTGTAATCGATCTGGCCGTGTAAGTAGATAGCTTCCGCCTTCTCGATTGGGAGGTACTTCTTTTCGTCATCGAGCGTCACGAGACGGACAGTATCGTTGTGTCGTTCGAGGCACCCATCGCTGAATATGTGGTAGTTTCGGTCCATGCTAGCAACTCCAGCAGAAGTCATGATACGCACACGAGTCGCAGACTGGTTTCTTTGATGCCGGTGGTGGCGACCCCCTCGCGATGATTTCGTGTACACCACGAATCGCGTCTTCGACCTTCTGTTCGGTCTCATCAGTCAATTCTACGTCTTCTCGCTTGCGCTCTGTCGGGTGTGCAAGTACGCCAGATTTCTCGACACCAACAACGTGCTTCAGATACCATAAGTAGTAGAGTAACTGGAGTTTCGCAGGTTCGACGAGTGCCGAGGAAGGTTTGACCTCCATCACACGACCATCATCCAATACGTCAATCGCAATTGTACTGTCAATCGAGACATGTCGCCGTTTGTCGCTATACGCGGTTTCGTCGATATGGGTTCCTCGGACAATAGCGGAGTTCCCGCGGTCAATCTCGATATGACGGCTGTGAAACCAGAGTTCGCGCTTACAGACGACGTAATACTGCATCATGACGCCGGTTACCCGAAACGATTCGTCTCGCGCGTCATCTCTCGCAGTTCGCAGGAGTCGTTGAACTGGATCGACGTCGGTCATAGGAATCGGTCCTCAACTGTAGAATCTGCTACGACGAAT
Source organism: Haloferax mediterranei ATCC 33500 (assembly GCF_000306765.2). Taxonomy (NCBI): domain Archaea; kingdom Methanobacteriati; phylum Methanobacteriota; class Halobacteria; order Halobacteriales; family Haloferacaceae; genus Haloferax; species Haloferax mediterranei. The sequence goes on along the minus strand of NC_017944.1, from coordinate 342,568 downwards.
CCCGTGGTGTGGTCGAAGTATTTTTCAAAGTCTCGCGTTCCCGCATCGAGTACGCGAATCGAACTCTCATCCTTACGTCCCGCAAGAGGCCGTAACTCGGTGACTACATTAGCCTCTGGTGAGTCATCGCGGTATATTGGGATGGAGACCCGAAGCGGCTTGGTCGCGTTGAGGAGTCGCTTGACCTCCTGAAAATCGTAGTTCTCGTAGGCACCCTCCAGAGACTCTACAAGTGTCTGATCTGCTTCGGTGACACAGATAAGAACATCGACGGTTTTCGTCTGTGTTATCAGTGAGAGACGGCCCAGTGACTCTGCATCGGCGTCATCGACGTACTCGTGGTATTCCTCTCTCCCGACATTCTTCTCTTTATGAAGTGTTCCGTAATATTCTTGCACCGCTGCACGGGCAACTGATTGGCCAGCTAGTTTCGTCTGACCATCTCGAACGCTATCGAGTGCGGAGGCAGTTACAGGAGTAAGCGAAGGTCCTTGAGTATCGTAGACCGCAACTGCGGGTGTGTGCCTTTGTTCTGCTGGCTGTGTGAGCCACCAAACCGTAACAGCACCGAGTTCACGCTCGAAAGAACGATTACAACGACCGGCCGCCTGAACGATACTATCAACCGGCGCAAGGTCTCGATAGACGTTCTCGAAGCTGATGTCAACACCTGCTTCGACGAGCTGTGTCGTAACTGCAATGACCGGAGATCCAGAAGCACGGAGCTGCTTGATAATTCGTATCAGTGCGAGCCTATCGGTCGGTCTCAGTCGCGTCGAGAGATGTACGAACGCTTGTTTAGACGATTGGCGGACCAGTTGAACAGTCTCCGCAACTGGGTCCGAAGACCCATTCCTGAGTGACTCAAAATACTGTTCTGCGAGGTTAACTGCCTGAATTCGTTCAGTTACAGCGTTAGCCAGTACCCGGGCGCTATCAATCGTATTGCAGATTGCGAGGAGTGAATCACCGGATTGGGCCACTTCGACGAGTTCGTTTGCGGCATCATTGTATTCGAGCGGCTGCTCTTCACCACGAAGGAACCGTTCGACGGAGTCATGGAGATGGTACTGGACGCGTTCTGCGACCGTGAAATACCGTTCGGCATCTGAAACAAGCGACATCGGAGCAGGGAATAGCTCGGGTTGCGTCGCCGTCATCGAGATGACAGTTGCTCCGTACTGTTCAGTAAGAACGTCTACAAGCCGAGGAACGAGCTTCCACCAGTCAAGGGGCAGTGACTGAGGTTCATCGAGGACGATGACATTCCCACGAAGTGCCGGAATCTTCATCGACTGCGTATTCCGCGGTCCAGCCAAACTCTCGAACAGTTGGACGAATGTAGTTACTGTGAGTCCTGCCCGCCAACTCTCCCCAAGCATCCCTGCAATGTCGTCGTTCAGGTCAGATGCATCGTCGTCTCCGTCACTGTACCCAAAGCGGGTGTCAGAAAGGTGATGGTGAAGAGCAACGATTCCATCGGACCCATCCGTATCAAAGATGTCCTGTACTTCTGCACCGACCTGATCGATAATACTCGTAAACGGCAACGCGTAGACAATGCGGTCGCCACCCGTCTGGTCGCGGATTTCTAGTGCGGCATTCAGACCGGTGAGAGTCTTTCCCATTCCGGTCGGCAACGTAATCGTCGCAACGTCCGATTCACTCTCGACAAACTCCGTGACTGAGTCAAGTACATCTTGGCGAGCGCGTGAGCGGTAATAGTTGAGCTGCTCGGTCCGAGAGCCGTCCGGGTCGGTGTTTCCATCCCCAAGGTTGTCGATATACTGCGTTAGGTCGGCTGTCCTCGGGTTCGTGGCGTCGTAGACGGAGCTTGCTTGGGGTGCACCAGCGGCACTCGTCTTATCAGCGAGAACTAGTGTCCCCCAACACTCCAACATCAAGCCGTAGAATTCGTCAGTGAGGAACGTTGGTTCAGTTATCGGACGCTCACCGTTTCTCGTGACGTGATCAGCAATTTCGGTGAACAGCGATTCGTCGTTGACACAGGACTGTGCAAAATCCAGCCACGCGTCATCGTCCCCGGTTGCTTCCTCGAATATTGCTGTTGCAAGCCTCGGCGCGTTCTTATGGATGTTCTCGACCTGCTTCTTATCCGCCATCCACTTTTCCGGGTCAGGACTTGCCATCCGTTTGAACACGTATTCAACGACATTCGGGAGTCGCCCGTGGTGTTTTGCAACGGCGACGAAACCTGCGAGACAGGTCGCTGTCGAGTGCCCCGTTTCACGGAGAACATAGTATGCAGCTAATGAGCCAAGCGGAGCGTGATACCGTAACTTGTCATGCGTCGGCTGCCCTAGTTGTGCACCGATATACTGCTGAAAAAATGTCGTTGCCTTCCCGAAGTCGTGGACAAGTGCGAGACGCCGAATGACACCACAAAGTGGCTTTCCTTCTGGTGTCGTCGCCCCCTCAGGGATGACCATATCGACACGGTCTCGGACATCTCGGAGGTGTTCGAAGAGGAGTACAGCAGGTCTACCGTCCTCAGCAGGGTGTGAGTAGCGGCGTTCGTATTCAGCGGTCATCTCAAACGAACATCACCGTGTTTCCGTCGACGATAGCCGTGTCCGGATTTCGTACCCGAACCGGTCCTGCGTCTGGATTGTACGTGTAGCTGGTGAAGTCAGTCGTTGTTCGTCCGCCTCCGTCAACTGTCATGAACGCGGGCGACTCTTCGATTTGACACCGGGATTCAGCGTCTGGAACGACATGATCGACCGCGTTCGGGACGGCAGAGTCGACTGCCACCGCAGTGTCAGTCGGTCCAGACTCAACCTCGAAGCGTCCGTGGTACGTGATCTCTGCGAGGTACTCAGAAAGACCAAGACTCGGAACGTAGTGTGATTTGCCTTCGTCGAGCGTCTCGTGGAGCGTCTCGAACCAATGGGAATCACTCATCCAGACATAGAGACGGTACGCCGGGTCAACGAGCACCTCGTAGTTGTGCTGTTGACGCGGCTTCGTCGGGTCTGGAAGCTTGATGCTTATTTTTCCCCGGGGATTCAGCGACTTCATCGACTCGTCCGCAGTTGAGAGCGTGTTTACGGGCATATTCACCGTCCGAAGCGGTGCAACAGGTTCTATCGCGATTGCTGACCGTCCGCGGGCAAACAGCTCGTAATACCCGTCTCTCTCGATTCCGAGTACCGCCGCAAGCAATCCAGCAACCGTCGTCCGTGGGATGATTCGGTACGTCTGTTTGACGATATTCCCCTCGACGCGGCGGAAGTGACCCCATGGACCGCGAACCGTGAGTGAGAGACACCGTGGTGGTCCGGCAGTTCCACTCTCGTTTTGGGTGTCGTTCCACTCGGTGAGTGTCTGTTGGGTCACAGTTAGTTGGGAAGCGTCTCTACGTGCTCGTCATATACGTCGATGACGTGAACTGCGTCTGTACCGAGCCTGTCTTCGAGCGCTTCGTAGAGGACTTCCGGCCCACCCACCTCGTCGCCATGTGAGACTGAAAGTACATCACTCGCAGTCACGTGTACGCGCTCGATTCGATTTGTACTCCTTTCGAGACGGTCAACCAGTGAGTCAACTGAGAGTGTGAGATCGCGGACGTTCCGGAGTTCGTCGTCGGATTTGGTTCGTCCATCTGTTCGGTCAAGTTCAAGGTCTTTGTCGAGACCGCCTAGGTGGAAACTCTCGGTCGCGTACTCGACTCGAAGGTAGAACCGTGGCTCTTGGCCAATTTTACTCCGACTGATGGTCTGGTTCTTTATTGCACGCCAACAGAGCGTATCTAATCGTTCAACGTCCTCAGCTGTGAGAGCCGTGTCTTCAGCAGCGTGCTCGTCAACAAGCCCGTGGAATCGGATGAGGCCGTACTGAATCCGGTGGTCGTCCAATCCAAACCCGCCCTGTTCTTTCCCTGTTTGTGTCGCGATAACACTTGTGAGGCTGTCGTACTCCTCGTTCTCGTTCACGGCGTGCATCGACTTTCCGGGCGAGAACTGCACCGGGCCGGTGAAATGATCCGGGAGTGAGCCGTACTTACCGTCCAGATCAACACTCATCGTCGCACCGAAATACCGAACGTCGGTACTCTCCTCAAGGAACGCCTGGAAGACGACACCAGCGAGTTCACCGTCATCGTCGTATTCGTCGGGGTCGACCTCCTTTAGGCGGTCCTCCAGCAGCTTTTCACGCGTGTACTGTTCACCTTCTTCCTGGACGTTCCTAATGTAGACTCCGTGCCCGTCTGCATCCAGTTGGTCACGGAGGTATCGCTTCAGACGAACGTCAGTGACGATTGCCTGTTGTGTCTGTGGGTCGATGCGCGGCCGGTTCGCGCCACTGAGTGGGTTGCCGTTCGGGTTCGCGTCAACGGCATCGTACAGGAACACGATTTCTGAGCGGTTTTCGACGGGGTCTGTATGTACAGTCATGGGTTTAATTTGCGGTGGGGTTCGGTTGTTCAGACTCGATGCTTGAGCCAAGCGGCCGGTCGTTCATTCCGTAGGTGAGACCAAGCGCGTAGTAGAATCGAAGATCGGCTGTGTCGATTTCCCAGTCGTCCGGGTCGGGCTGAATGACGGTCTCCCGGAGACGGTCGACAATGTAGTCGAATTTCGTACCGGGGTAACTCGCGTTACCCTTCTTTTCCTGCCGTGTGTACGTGATGGTTTTTTCAATCGCGGATTCGGTGACCTTCTTGATTCGGTTTCGAGTGACTGCTTGGACCGGAAATTGGTCGACGAGTGTCGTTGAGCGGTCGTGCTTGTACTCCTGATAGCTCCCGACGGCACCGACGAGTGCGCCAAGCAGGAAGGACGCACATCGCTCGTCGTTCGTCGCAAGCGCTGGCGTGTCTTCGATGAACGATTCGAGTTTCTCCGCACCGGCGAAGCCGCCGTCTGTGATGGGTTCCTCAATCTTTGGCATGGTTCGTGATTCGTAGGATGGTGGTTCGCTAATCGGTCGCTGCTTCCCCGCTGCCTCTAAGAAGTCATGTTCGGCGGTTGCGAGCGCGCACAGTTGCGCATACTGGCTGGCGACTCTGAAAAATGGGAAGCCGTATTCATCGTCACCGGATTCATCGATGATTCGATCAACGTACGATTCGAGCAGTGTTGAGACCGGTATCGAATCTCCGCTGAGAACCGAAACGAGTGCCTGTATGCGCGGGTCGTCCGCGCTCGCGTCCGTGTCGTCGTCGCCAGTAGAGAACGTTTGGTAGAAATACGATCCAGAAGCAACGAGACCGAGGAGGCCACCGTCCGAAAGAAGCGGCCAGTTCTCGTCCCTTGGGAGTGCCGCGGTTCGTTCGCCGTCATTCTTGAATGCAGCAGTCCGAAGCGCGTCTCGGTGGGCAGCGGCGAGCGAAGCAGGATACTGGATGCGTCCATTCATTGTCTCGCCGAAGACGTCGAACCGCGACATCTGATGCGGCATGACGGCCGAGACGTAGAACCGTAGTTTGTTGTCGTCTATAGCGTCGTCCTCCCGGCGCTGGTACACTGTTTCGATGGGTGTCAACCCCCGTTCTTCGGCGTCCTGCATAACCGTATCGTACAGTATTCCGTAGAGGAGATACGTATCTTCGACACTCGGCTTTCCGAAAAAGTACGGCAGATAGTAAACGCGAGCACCGAACGTCCGATAGGAGCATGCATCGATGAACGTTTCTGCGTTCATGAGCGTGATTGCGGCATCCTCGGAAATCGGGTGTGTTCGCCATGCTTGGTCGGGGTCGAACCCCGGGAACTTCTCCAGCTGCTTGCCGAGGAAATAGTTCAGTGGGTCCTGCGCAGTCCCGACAGTTCGTGTTCGTGCACCCGTGATAAGGTCAGTTGCCTCTCCGGCCGAGTTCGACGCTTTGCCTTTCGAGATGAGTTTCGACAGTTTTCGACTTCGCATCGCGGCCATTGCGACATCAAGGTCTCCGGGCCACAGATACGGACCGTCCGCGTCGAGCTTTACTTGGACTGTGAGAAGTGCTGTCGTCGAACCGCTGAGGTTTGACCGAACCTCGCGTTCGAGCGTTTCAATCGTATCCTCATTCTCGCCCAACTCGGCGAGAGCGTCGATAATCCAGCCGTCTTCGTGGTCTTCCGCGGTGGATTGTACGACCGAGTCGGCTGCCCATTTGGAAAGCCGTTCTTTCGCGTAGCGGGCGAGTTTGTCCGGGTCGCTGTTCTTCCCAGCCTGGTGCGTTACGCTGTGGTCGATACCGCGGGCAGCGGGATACTTACAGTGCGCAACCTTCGGGATCAGTTCTTCCGTGTACTTCGTAACCCAGACCGGACCTTGACTATCCGATGCCAGCACTGGCACGTCCCCGGAGATATCCACTCGAACCACGATGAGGCTGTCCGGTTCATCGACAAGGTCGCCCGCAGCATCTGGCGTGAGATATGGTGCGTATGTGCCACCGCCGGTAGTTGCGAGCGTGTAAAGCGTACCGTAGAGGTACTGGATATCCCGAAGCGAAGCGATTGGGCGGTCAGGAAGCTCTTCAAGGAGTGTTGCTTCAGGATACGTCCGTCTGAACTCCTCAGGCGAAAGCATCTGCTCTCTCCAGTTCGCTTTCACCCGGTTTGGTTTTCTCGACGATATTCGAGAATCCGAAGCCCAATCCATTTCGACCGCCGATACCCGCATCGAGTGCGAGGTTAAGGTGATGGCGGTGAGCATCGTTTCGAACGCGGTAATCGAAACGCCACTTGCTTAGCACGACATCAAGCGTGGTTCCCGTTGTAACCGTTACAGGAAGCGCATACGTCTTCAGGAGGTCGTAGCCCTCGAAGAGTTCGCCGTCAACATCGGTTGGCCCATCCTGATATTCGTGAGCGAACCGGTCGTGTTTGTGCTGTAAGTTCGCCCGAATCGCGTCTTTAAACGGTTTGATAGTGTGTTCAGGCCGCCAGTACGTTGGTGCGTCGTGCTCAGCTTCGATGCCGTATTGCTCACGGTGCTCGGGGGTCAAACGAACGACGACGCCAGTTGCCGTCTCGATGACGCCGCGGGTTCCTGGCTCACCGACATCGACGGTGAGTTGTGACAGGTCGTCAACCTCGAACGACATTTCGCCGACGTTGAAATCGCGGTTTCGTTGCAGGCCCCGCGCAATGGTCGCGAGCAAGTCTTCCCGCGGAGACGCGAATAACAAGGAGCGTCGGTCTCCTTCCTGAATTTTACCCCACGGGAAGATATTGCTGAACGCAAGTCCGAGTGGATGCCCATTGTCGTGCTCACTGTCGAATTTCGACCCTTCGAGCGCCCGCCACACCCGCCCCCGAAGTTTGTGATGATACGCAGTCTGGTAGGTTGCGTCACGCTGAGCTTCTAAATGGACCATCAAGCGCATCCTGATACCTCACCCCGATTGTGATACATGCTATCATGTGTTGTGACTGTTCTCTGTAGGAGTATATAAATTCTAACGTGTCTGAAAATGGGATGAACCAGCGGTGGTTCAGCTGTAACGTACCTTAGAATTAAGCCACCTAGCGTGGTGTATTCTTCAACCTGTCTACCAGTCTGCTGTAGTTTGGACTTCCATCTAAGGCATCGTGTCCTAATGCGTCCGTGCGAAATATATTGCATGGTTCTTATTTTGGGTCCCTATTCGGAACGCCGGTTCTCTTTGATCCGGGCTCTCGTGTGACCGAAGCGGAGCCAATTTAGTGTTGGGTCGATCTCTACTCCGGGTTTAGGCTGAGAGCCGTTTGTTCGTTTCATGGTGGTCCATGCGTAGCTAACCAAAAGCCATAGATGCGTAGACAGCAAATCCGGCTATGGTTGCTGCCCTACACTTGGCAGTGGCTTATTTGTCACGCCCTGCCCTCTTGCACAAGTTTGGGGCGTGACTCAGCTACGCACCAGTGACAACTATTCGCATTCTCTTAACTCTTACTAGCGTGTTGTATGAAATTGTATCAGTAGATCGGGAGCCAAACATGGCCAGAGAAACCACATAGAGCAACAAATCAAATGATATCCAGAATGTGATTCCAATACTCAATCCTTGAATGAACACCAGCCAAGTAGTACTCAAATGAAAGAATAACCAACTCAATTGGTCAGAGAAGACCGTTCGAGTTGGAAGCTCGCTTTCGCTTCCGTCGACCCCCCGGGGGTTCGGGGGTTATTGGAGGTCGACGGAAACTGTTGAGTGGGAGCAGTGTGTAGGGGGCTGTATGCCCCTGAATTGGGCATGGTTACAGACGAACCCTAATTGGGTTGAAGCAGTCACATGGGAATCCGGGCGCGACGGTCTCAACTGTTACAGACGAACCCTAATTGGGTTGAAGCCGGAACCGAGGGACGCCTCGGCACGCCCCCTGAGAATGTTACAGACGAACCCTAATTGGGTTGAAGCAGGTCTCCCCCATCAACCGAGAGTGTTACGTCGGTGTTACAGACGAACCCTAATTGGGTTGAAGCCCGAACCGGGTGCCAGCTCATTTTGGAACACCCCCGTTACAGACGAACCCTAATTGGGTTGAAGCCTGCTCCCCATCGGGATTAATGAACTCGTTGGAGTGTTACAGACGAACCCTAATTGGGTTGAAGCTTCTTTATTCCGCCGCTCCGAACGTCCACGAATATCGTTACAGACGAACCCTAATTGGGTTGAAGCATCCCGCCGAGAAGGTGGCAGGCGCGCAAGAACGCCTGGTTACAGACGAACCCTAATTGGGTTGAAGCCGACTGCCGGAGGACGTGAACGAGATCGTCCATGCAGTTACAGACGAACCCTAATTGGGTTGAAGCGACATCGTCGAGTCGCCTCTTGAGACCGCCGCTCAGGTTACAGACGAACCCTAGTTGGGTTGAAGCGTCGCGAACACGTGGCACGTCGTGCCAATCACGGCCGGGTTACAGACGAACCCTAGTTGGGTTGAAGCGAGACCAAGGTCACGGACAGTGACGTTAGTCGTCGTTACAAAAGAACCACTATCGACAGGAACAGCAGCGAGAGCGCCCCCACTAGGAAATACCCAGTAGCGTCAAGTACACTCAACACAGCGATTGCTAACGCGATATAAGCCGGGTTCCGGGAAACACAGTATTACTAACCGGAACCAACACCGTCGCTCGAAATCCCTCAAAACGCCGACCGAAACCGACGACCGGAGTCGTCAGTTAGCCAGCGGGACCTGCATCTCGCGTTCGGCTTCGTCGTCCGCGTCCACAGTTCCCTCGGCGAAGACGACGCCGTGGGCACCTTCTCGTTCTTTGGCGCTCGCCGCGACGCGGACGAACGTCGCGTTGTCGCGCGCGGCGGAAATCGTGTGGCCGCCGCAGTAGCTGATTCCGGAGCGAACGCCGCCGAGGAACTCCTCGACGAGCGGTTCGACCGAACCTTTGTAGGGCGTGAGAGCTTCGACGCCCTCGCCGGTTGCGACATCGCTTTCTTTGTCGCCGCGGTCGTCCGCAGCCTCCGTCGATGCCATGCCGCGCGAGCGTTTGTACTGGTCGCCGTCGACTTCGACGACGCGACCCGGTGACTCGTCCGTCCCGGCGAAGAAGCTTCCCATCATTACGGTGTCCGCACCGGCCATGAGCGCCTTCGCGGCGTCACCCGAGGTTCGGATACCACCGTCGGCCATGATGTGAATACCGAGTTCGTGCGCCCGGTCTGCGCACTCCGAGACGGCAGTCAGTTGCGGGTAGCCCGCGCCGGCAACCTCGCGCGTCGTGCAGTGCGACCCGGGGCCGACACCGACCTTCACGCAACCCGCGCCGACCTCCCAGAGGTCTTCGACCGCGTCCGGGGTGACGACGTTACCCGCGACGATTTCGGGGTCGAACTCGTCGCGAATCCGGGCAACGGCGTCCAGACAGCGCTCCATGTGTCCGTGGGCGATGTCCATCACAATCGCGTCGGCACCGGCTTCGAGGAGTGCCTCGGTCCGGTCGAGGTAGTCTTCGTTGATGCCGACCGCGCCCGAGACGGTACCGCCCGATTCGGCGACCCGTCGGACCTGTTCGGCCTGTTCGTCCACATCGAGGAATCGGTGGACGACGCCGAGTCCGCCGAGGTCCGAGAGCGTCGCCGCGAGCTCCGCCTCGGTGACGGTGTCCATCGCTGCGCTGACGAGGGGCGTCTCGAGGGAAAGGCCCGGCGTCACGTTCGTTGAGAGGTCCACATCGCTTCGGCTATCGACCGGTGAGCGCTGGGGAACCAGCAATACGTCTCCATACGAGAGTCCTGTGCGAATCTCCATCGTAACCCTCCACAGCCGATGGGTCGGACGGTAATAATCCCGATGGAGACGGATTCTATCGCCGCGGAACGAAAGTATTACACGCTCGGGTTCGTCTGTCTAATAACACACGGCGCCGCGTCCACTGCGAATCTCCAACCAATCGTAACCCCAACATATTCGCCGTTCGCGGCCCGTGTGGTTCAAATTCTCCGAGAGCGACTGCATTGCGCGAGACCATCATTTAAGTATCGAAAAAGCCACGAACTTCGTAAGCGTTTTCTCGCGGAGAACGGGACACTTTGTTGCCTTACCGGCCGCTCGATTGCGCGTCGGTAACGGTAGGTGGATTCAGAGGCATTCCCCACAGCGTCGCCGCCCGACTGGTCCTCGAATACCCCGCTTCTCCGACAGAAGAGATTTCCTTCACGAAAACCGTCAGAGAGGCATGCAAACAGTCATTCTCGCCGCCGGTCGTGGAACCCGAATGGCCCCACTGACGGACCGCCGACCCAAGCCGATGCTCCCCGTCGCTGAGAAGCCACTCGTTGCACACACCACCGACGCCGCCATCGATGCAGGAGCAACGACTATCACGCTCGTCGTCGGGTACGAAGCCGACGACGTTCGCTCGTATTTCGGTGCCGAACGCGACGGGGTTCCGATTGAGTTTGCCGTGCAGGCGGAACAGCGCGGGACCGCCGATGCCGTTCGTGCCGCAGCGTCACAACTGGACTCAGACGAGTCTTTCGTCGTCCTCAACGGCGACGCCCTCTACGACGTGCCGTCGTTGACGACGCTGTACGAAAAGACGCCTGCAGTCGGCTCGTACAGCGTCGACAATCCGAGTTCGTATGGCGTCCTCGAAACGGACGACGACGGCTTTGTTACCGGTGTCGTCGAGAAACCGGAATATCCGCCGTCAAACCTCATCAACGCCGGTGCGTACGTCTTCCCCGCAGCGGCACACGAATGGCTCGACGTGGCCGAAAGCGACCGTGGTGAACTCGAACTGACCGACGTACTCGCAGCAACCTGCGAGCAGTACGACGTTCGAGGCGTCGCGTTCGACCGCTGGTTAGATGTCGGTCGACCGTGGGAGTTACTCGAAGCAAACGAGTGGAAACTCTCAGGACTCGGAAGCAGATGCGACCGCGAGAGCCGAATCGACGGCGACGTAGCTGAGAACGCTGAACTCACTGACACAGTCGTCGTGGAGGAAGGCGCGACGGTTCGGGCGGGAGTCGTCATAGAAGGGCCTGTACTCGTCCGCAGTGGGGCCACAATCGGTCCGAACGCCTACGTTCGAGGATACACCCTCGTCGGCGAGAACACGACAGTCGGCCACGCTGTCGAGGTCAAAAACAGCGTGCTGATGAAGGGCGCAACAATCGGCCACCTATCGTACGTCGGCGACAGCATTCTCGGCCGCGACGTGAACTTCGGCGCGGGAACGAAGGTCGCCAACCTCCGCCACGACGGTGAACCGGTCCGACAGATGCTCAAAGGCGAACTCGTCTCCTCGGGTCGCCGAAAGTACGGCGTCGTGCTCGGCGATGAGGTGAAGACCGGAATCAACTCGTCGTTGAACGCTGGCGTCCGCCTTCCAACTGGCGGGGCGGTCGAGCCCGGCGAAACGGTCCTGTACGACCGTATCGACAACACCCACGAGATGGGCACTCCCGACGGAACCGACGAGAACTGAACTCGTTAGCTCAGGCATTCAATATTCTTACACTTTTGAAGTACGCGGTTTGCCCACAAACACACGGACAGTCAGAATTCAGCACAGAGTTTCGAAGATTGAACCACTCCAGTAGAGTGGAAATGGAATAGCCACACATCCGTCGTACGTGGAGCGCCCGATTGCCTCACCGTGAAATCTAAAATGCCCGTAGACCGAATCAGAGTGTATGTCGAACAGCAGCCGATTCGTCGTCGCGACGCACGTGCTGACGAACCTGGCGGTGCGGAGCGACGAACGGCTGTCTTCCGACCGTCTCGCCTGGAGCGTCAACACGAACCCGGTCGTTATCCGACAGCTCCTTTGCTCGCTTCGAGAGGCGAATCTCGTCGATTCCAAGCGCGGTCCAACGGGAGGATTCACGCTCGCACGTGACCCCGAGGAAATCACGCTACGAAATATCTACGAGGCGGTGGAAGACGGTGAACCGTTCTGTTTCCACACAAACGAACCAAACGACGAATGCACGGTTGGCGAGTACATCCAACCGGTCCTCGGTGAACTGCTCGAACCCGCGATTCAAGCGATGCTCGACGAACTCGACTCGGTCACTATCGCGGACGTTCACGAAACAATCTTCGATACGGCTGATACCGAGGCGCTGGAAGTCTAAGGCTGGAACGCGACAGTCGGACGTCGAAGTCTGAGGTTCTGCGAGAATTGCGCCCGTTAGGCAGCCGACTCGGCAGCCTCGGGTTCTGCGGGCTGTTCGTCGGTTTCGAGCCACTCGGCCGCCCACTGTTCTATCTCGTCGAACACCGGACAAAGCGAGACGCCCTTGTCGGTAAGCGAGTAGTACGTCGCGACCGGAGCGTCTTCCTCCAGACGGCGGTTGACGAAGCCGGTCTCTTGGAGGTCGTCGAGAACGCGAGAGAGCGTCCGCGAACTGGCACCGGTGGAACGCTTCAGTTCGTTGAATCGCTTTTCATCCTCCCGAAGGTCGTAGAGGACGATCAGACGCCACTGTGACCCGATTTGCTTGATGGAGTCGATGATGGGACACGGCGCGTCGTCAGTGTTCGTATCAGTGGGCATACGCTGTTGTGGAAGCCCATCGACTTTAGCAGTTTGGGTAGGACACCAGCTTTTGGAATGTTACCTGAGACGAGGGTATTTCGTGAGTGTAAATCGGCATTAAACCGCTCCATGATGGCAAACTACCGTCAAAGCATCTCGTTAGCATCCGAAATACGAGCATCCGAGATATCAGGCGAGCAATTTCGAAAGCAGGAGAAACACACGTTTGAGATTCTTCGAGAGGCTCTTTTGGTTCTCCGAGTAGAAGATAAGGTCGTCATCGAGTCCGTATACCACGATGCACCGGCCACGGTCGGACAGGTCTTTCATCTCGATAGCCCGAACCGAGTCGAACGGAAGGACGAGATAGCGATACTCCTCGTCTTGGATGTCGGCGTTACAGTTGTCTCCATAGACGTGGATACTGTGTGAAGTGACCGCGATTTCGTATCCGATGTAGGTCATACCGGCAATCTCGGCCCCGGCGCGGCCACCCTTGACTTTCCCTTTCAGTTGTGAGGGGTCGAGGAGGATTCCGTCTACCATACGACCCGATTTCGCCCGACGGCTCCTAAGTATTCTCGCCCAGTTATCCAGATTGATTCTGTCACAAGAGCTGTGGAGCAGTACTATCGTGGCAACACCCGTCAGTACAGGATGACAAAAGTCGACGTGAATACAGTACGTAGTACGTGAGTACAGTACGGTAGTATTTCTGGACGGGTCCGAATCAGTAGGGTTGTCGTTCGGGGCGAAACGCCATCGTATCCGCTCGAACTCACCAGCGCCATCAGACTCGATAATAGGAGCTGAAATCCAGAATCGAGTTGTCTTCCTGTTTGTAAGGACGGCGTTACCCCAGAACGCTGATTCTTAACTATGAGCGTTCGGGCCGTACCACGGGTATGATTTCCGACTACGACCGACTCCGGCAGTATACAGAGCGGGTCGGCGAGGGAGTCAGCGATGAGGGAGTCAACGATGAGGGAGTCAGCGATGGGAGGGTCAACGCCAAAGGAGTAGATACGGAGATCAGCGACGAGAAAATCCACATCGAACGGGTAGGTGAGAAAATCAGCGACGGGGGAGTCAACACCAAACGGGTAGACGAGAGCGTTAGGGACAGGGAAGCCAACACCGACGAGGTCGATGAAAGCGTCAATGACGAGGGAGTCGATACCTGGTTCGCCCGCGAGGTCCCCAGCATCGTCGCCGGACTCGAGGCATCCCAGTTCATCGACCCGGTCACTGCCGAGACGGCGTGGGACCTAATCGCTAGTGGGTGCGCCGAGGAAGCACTGAGTCTCGTCCTCGGTGAAGTCGACGAGTCGTGGCGAGAATAGTCGGGGGTCGGCACGGCGGAGGTACAAAGAACAGAACGTAGTCGGGCGACGGACACCACCTGTCACTGGTCGCGTGAGGGGGAGTCTCTAATGTACAGTTCGACCAACGCATCGAGGAGATGCGGCTCCAGTTCGAATCGAGCGTCGACGCAGTTTTGCTCGCGGTCGTACGCGAGTTGCTGTACATCTATCGCCGCGAGGAGCGTTCGCATCGCGTCGACGACGTAGTTACTCGACCCCGGTTCGACCCGGAGGCTGTCGCCGACGTGAATCGACAACCCATCGATGACTGTCTCGTAGCACGTTTTACTCGGAGCGTCGACACGCTGTGTGCGCTCGATGAGTCCGAGGTTCGAAAGCGACTCCAGTCGGCGATAAATCGTTGACTCGGAGACGTCACAGTTCTCTGCAAGCTCTTCGGCGGTCATCGGGGCACGATTACACGACACGAGTACGTCCCGAGAAACATCGTCTCCGAGCGCATCGAGAAGTTCGTCGTCCGACGCCTCTGGTGGAACGTCGGTACCCGATTGCTGGGTGGTGTCTTCGGCCCCGTCCGTCAGTGGACCGTCTGGCTCGTCAGACGATGTGAGAACATCGTCCACGAGGTCGCGTCGAGTCATCGCATAGTATCAGACGTGGCCAAGGGATATGTAATCGGTGCCTACAGTCTAGGTATTAATATCGTATATCCAGAATTTCTATGATTGGGATGTAAATCACCCGACCGTCGAAATCGGCAGGCTCCCCCGTGTTAGTGAGCGCCAACCGAATCAAAAGATGGAAAATTGTCGATAAGTATGACGAAATAATCACAAGCTGCTCTCGTTCCGCCGCGCACACGTCACTCGACGGTGACGCACTTCGCGAGGTTACGAGGCTTGTCTATCGACCGTTCGAGTAGCTTCGCCGAATGGTACGCTACGAGTTGGAGTTGTACGTTCGCGAGGACGCCCGCGATATCGGGGTGCGTTTCGGGAATCGAGAGCACGTGGTCGGCGAACTCGGGTACCTCTCCGGACTGGTCACTCGTAACAGCGATGACGGGCGCACCGCGCGCCTGAACCTCCTTGACGTTGCTCAGCGTCGCCTCGTCCTCGTGGCCGGTGAAGATAGCGAACACCGGCGAGAGCGGCGTGACTAACGCGAGCGGGCCGTGTTTGAGTTCCGATGCCGCGAATCCCTCCGCGTGTTCGTACGAGATTTCTTTGAACTTCAGCGCCCCTTCCAGCGCAACCGGGTGGGCGACTCCCCGTCCAATGAAGAAGTACGCGTCGCTGCCCTCGTATTCGATTGCGATTTCTCTGGCGGTGGAGGTATCGAGTACCTCCTGTACGTCACCGGGGAGTCGAGACAGAGCCTCCATCAAGTTGCGCGCATCGCTGGATTTCGTACCCAACAAATCCTCGACGATACGCTCGGTGAGAAGCGTGAGCGCCGTTACCTGTGAAGAGAACGTCTTGGTCGCCGCGACGCCGATTTCCGGACCGGCGCGGATGAGCAACTCGTCATCGCACTCGCGGGTTATCGAGGACCCGACGACGTTGGTGACTGCGAGCGTTCGCGCACCCGCCGCGCGCGCACGGCGGACGGCATCGAGGGTGTCCGCCGTCTCACCCGACTGACTGACCGCGATAACCAGCGTGTCGTCCGTCACCGGCGGTTTGATGACGGAGTATTCCCCCGACATGAACGCGTGTGCGGGGATACCGCGCGAATTGAGGAGCGACGCCGCGTACATCCCGGCGTGGTGGGACGTGCCCATCGCGATGAGGTGAACCTGCTCGACATCGGCGAAGAATTCCGGAGAGAACTCTTCGAGTTCGACACCGCCTGTGTGCGTGTTCAACCGCCCCTGTGTGGTGCGGCGGAGCGCGCCGGGTTGCTCGTTAATTTCCTTGTACATGTAGTGTTCGTAGCCACCCTTCGTCGCCGTCTCCGGGTCCCATTCGACGTACTCGACCGGGCGGTCGACTGCCCGACCGGCAGAGTCGGTGATGTCGTACCCATCGGGAGTGACAACGACGAAGTCGCCATCGTGGAGATAGACGACGCGCTCCGTGTGCTGGATGAACGCTGGCACGTCGCTTGCGAGATAGTACTCACCGTCGCCGACGCCGAGGACGAGCGGCGAACCGGACCGCGTCGCGAAAATCGCCTGCTCGTCTTCGATGATTGCCGCGAGCGCATAGCTTCCCGAGAGGCTGCCAACCGCAGCGCGGAAGGCTTCCTCTGGTGTCGCGCCGTCTCGCAGGTTCTCCTCGATGAGATGTGGGACGACCTCGGTGTCGGTCTCGCTGCTGAAGGTGTGTCCTCGTGCTTCCAACTCGCTTCGAAGCGACTGGAAGTTCGAGATAATACCGTTGTGGACGACGGCGATGCGCTCCGCCTCGTCGGTGTGGGGGTGTGCATTGTCGTCGGTGACGCCGCCGTGGGTCGCCCAACGCGTGTGTCCGATACCGTAGTCGCCGGAAATCGGGTTCTGTTCGACGGCTGCCACGAGTTCCGAGACTTCGCCGACACGCTTTGTCAGCGAGATACCGGCGGGGTTCTTTACGGCGACACCGGCAGAATCGTAGCCACGGTACTCTAGGCGGCGAAGTCCATCGACCAGCGAATCGACGGAGTCGTCGGTTCCGATGCAAGCGGTAATTCCGCACATTAGTGCGTCACCTCCACGCGCTCGCGGACATCGCCGTGTAAGACCGTTCCCTCTCCGACGACAGCCTCAGCACCGACGCGGCTCCCCGGTGTGAGCGTGACGTTCGCACCGACTTCGGCGCGGTCGCCAATGATGCTCCCGAGGCGGCGGTCAGTGTAGAGTCGCCCTTCGAGGATAACATCTGCCTGCCCGCCCGGCGAGATAACGCCATCACCGACGTGTGCGCCGGGACCGACGACGGAGTCGCGGAGGACGACACCAGCGCCGATTCGGGCGTCAGTCGAGAGAATGGACCGCTCGATGACGGTGTTCGCACCGACGGTGACGTTGTTCTGGAGGCACGACCCGGCGCTGATGACTGCGCCCGGCCCGACATCGCAGTCGTCACCGACGATGACTGGTTCTTCGACAAGTGCGCGCCCGTGAATCCGCGCGGAATCCGCTATCACCGACGCGTGCCGGCGCGCAAGAAGCGACTCAGTGACGGAGAGAAGTCCCCACGGGTGTGAGGGGTCGAGCCAACCGCTGCTGACGAGAACAGACGTAACGGGACTGTCGAGGTACTGTACGACCTCCGGTAGTCGTATCTCGCCGTCTTGTGGCGGAATACGCCGGAGTGCATCGAAGACGGTCGTGTCGAAAACGTAGACACCGGCGTTGACGAGGTAACTCTCGCTGTCGACGGCGTGTTCGTCGATATCGGATATTCGGCCGTTGTCTTCGACTACAACGCCGTACTCTTCGGGCGTGTCGGACTGGGCGACAGCGACCGTCGCAACCGAGTTGGTCATCGAGAAGCGTTCGAGCACCTTCGAGACGATGTCAGCGTTGACGACGTTGTCGCCGTTGCAGACCACGAACGGACCGTCGAGTTGGGTGTCAGCTTGCAGGAGTGCGTGTCCACTTCCGAGTCTGGAGTCCTGCTGGACGAAGTCGATGTCGGCGTCGGGATACGTCGCAGACAGGTGTGTCTGGATGCGGTCGGCACGGTGGCCGACGACGACGACCACGTGTTCGATGCCGCACTCGAAAAGCGAGTCAAGGACGTACTCTACGACCGGGCGGTTCGCAACCGGGAGCATCGGCTTCGGCTGGAAGGTGGTCAGCGGCCGGAGCCGCCGCCCTTCACCGGCCGCAAGAACGACTGCCTCGGTGACGCGGTCGTTCATCGGCCCCCTCCCGACCCAGAGACGTGCTCGAAACGTGACCGTGGACGTGAGTAAGTCATAGGAGAGACAGGGCGGGCGATGGGGATTGTTATACGGACAATTCTAGAATCCGGGTTCAAATTAAGGAAACAAATGTGAATCACTCGCAGAGAGTGAATATAGTGAAATCAGAAGCGGCGATGGTTCGGAGAGCGTTAATTGTTGGGGAGTCGAACGGACGGGATACAGCTAGCGACGAAGTCGTCAAAAAACGGAGTTTGGCGATGAAGTGCCCGAACCGTCAGGTGCGCAGGCGGCTCACACGTGGAGTTTGTCTTTGTACGACTCCATCGCGGTGATAGCCATGAGTGTCGCAGTACTCAAGACAGCCCATCCTGCGGTAGGGACCTGTTCGAGGCCGGGAATGCCAAGCAATCCTGCCGAGACAGTCGCGGCAACGCCAGCGGCGATGGTTAGGTTTCGCTTTGACGACGAGATGAGACCCGCGGACTGGTCTGACTGTTCCTGCATGGTGACAATATCGCCGTCGAGATACTGGTCGAGTTGTTTCGCAGTTTCGAGAAGCGTGATGTCGCCGCGATTCTTATCGAAGTCGACGATACCGGACGAGTCCATCTTCGGGAGATGGCACTGATACAGACCGATATACACGCGCTTTCGTTGACTCGACGAGAGTGCTTTAATCTCGATGTCGTTTTCCTTCGCTGCGATGAACTCGGCCATGTCACCGAGCT
Organism: Haloferax mediterranei ATCC 33500; assembly: GCF_000306765.2. Taxonomy (NCBI): domain Archaea; kingdom Methanobacteriati; phylum Methanobacteriota; class Halobacteria; order Halobacteriales; family Haloferacaceae; genus Haloferax; species Haloferax mediterranei. The sequence continues at coordinate 323,715 of NC_017944.1, read as the reverse complement.
TCGCTTCACCGTCGTTTGCTTTCAGGAATCTGAGGGCGTCACGTCGTCGTTGATTTTTCAAAATCTCGAAGACCACGTCTTTCGAGAGGGCCTCAGTCTCGGATTGTTCGGAAACTTCGCGCACCCCACCAGTTATCTCTTCGAGCTGTTCTTGCGGCGTCTGATCGACGACTTCGGTGTCAGTCTGTAGTGAATCGGTAACCATTGTTCCTTCCTCCCCCCACTGTGTAGTCGCGTGTTCGCGACCGTTACCCGTGGTCTATCGAGGGATGACCACAGTATGTCCGGCACAAGCCGTGTGTCCGGCACAGACCACAACGTTGGGTTCGCCCCACCAGGCGCGTCCCAAATCGAGAGGGTCAGCGATATAATAGGTTAAACAGGGATATATACTTGTTTGACAATCTCACACACTGATTTGTCCGGGGAGTAGGCTGCAAATTCTGCGAGTAAACAAGCCGTAACAATCAGCACTGGTGCTGAAATTCAACATTTTCCGAGAGAATGGCTACGAGCTTCAAAACGGCGAAATACATCAGTTACGACTATCTTACCGCTCTGTCAGGGGAGAGTTGTTATAATATTGAACAGTCCCCAGATAGTTGTGTTGATATTTGATTGTCATTATATGAGAATGTGCGGTCTCCATGTCTATCTTCTCAATCGGTCAAAATAAAATGTCACTCAACCAGAGTTTCGAATGCGCCAGACGTCATCCCAGCTCGTTCTTCCAACAGATACTGAACAAGGACCATAAGTAACAGCACGGTCGAGACGAGCACCGCGATAAGACTCCACGAAAGAAGCGCGAACCCCGGGATGCCAGCCCAGAAACCGAGAATCAGCACCCACCCAAGCACACCGAGAATGGCGTAGTAGCGGTTCCACGGATAGCGGGACTCAGGTTGCATCCAGAAAAACCCCTGTTTTGCGACGCTCGCGACGAGTTCGACGGTTCGTTCTTCTTCGTCGTAGTCGATTAACTCGGCAGTTTCGAGTTTTGGAAGATGCGTCTGGTATAACGAGATGTACACTCGCTGGCGCTCCTCGTCGGTCACGTCTTCGACTGCGGTCTCGTTTTCTCTCGCTGCAACCATCGCAGCGAGTTCTTTCAACGAGAGCGGTTCACCCGCACGGTGGAGGAAATAGAGTATTTGCCTCCGCCGGGAGTTGCTGAGGATGCGAAATAACTCGTCTTTTGATAGTGTTGTCATCGTCGTGTGCGGGCGGTCATGCGCACGTCACGCGAGTGGACCAGCTCCGGTTACGCCGTAGTACACCACAGACAACCTTTGTTATCGTGACGTTTCCAAGAGGCTTTGAACTACTTACCCGCGAGATTTAAGCTCACGTTCACAGAATTTTCGATACCCGGCGGACAGTCAGATGCCCGAATTTATCTCGATACTGGTGATGATTACTCACCGAAGCAGTTCCAACAAAAGTCTTTAGCGAAAATCACGATAAAACTCGTAAATTCGGTAATAAGGAAGACAAATATTCAGTATAGAGGTGGCTAACAATACCGGATGGCGGCGATACTTAGATTCGAGACTATATGTTCGAATTGACTGGCTTCCAGCGCGACCTACTGTACGTCATCGCCGGTTCCGAACGGCCATCCGGCCAAGAGGTCAAAGAGATGATCAGCAAAGACGTAGGGGAGGTGAATCACGGTCGGCTGTACCCGAACCTCGACGCGCTCGTAGAAGAGGGTTACGTCAACAAGGGCCAACACGACCGTCGAACGAATTTCTACGAGATGTCCGAGAAGGGCCGAGAATCCATTATCAAACGTCGAGACTGGGAAAACCAACACGTCGAGTTCCTGGGCTGAGCCGGACAGACGGATTCAGCAGGAAGTCAAAAGCGGTTCGAGCAGTGAGGGAGCGTGAGTGACACGCTCGTACCTCCATTCGAAGCCGACGGAAACGAACAGTTCGGTGCTGGGAGCCACAACACTCACTGCGGTCTCATTTGCAGTCGCAGGTTGGTCCGCCTGTGTATACCTCAGCCAGCGAACAAGAGGAGACAGGACGGCACCTTCGTGTCCGGACTGTTCGCTGGCAGAATCATCTCTCTAGAGCAATTCACTGGGGAAATCAGCCATCAATGTATACATCGTACGCGACGCCGGGTGAACTCAATGGACAACTCAGCGAACCACACCAACAGACGACTAGTCGGGAAGTCCACCCGAAACAACAAATCCAGTTTGCCCGACTCGGATTATCTCATCAATTCGTCCCTCTCGTATCGGTGTGTCCTATCTTCTCAGCTCGATTCCCGGAAGTGCCTACGAGACGGGCCACGATGCCACAACGCGAGTGGCAGTAAAAGCCATAAAACAGGCCAGAACACCAGTCAGAACACAGATCAGAACACCGGCTTCGGTAAAGTCCACGATACAGTTAACGATACTTATCAATAACCAATACAATACAAAAGCACCGAATATTTCAATATCTAGACTATACGTATTACTACGAACGATTCTCATTAACACGGTCATAAAAATTTGATTAATTATCCGATAATACGAAGCTGTCCGCCGGTTTTGAGTGTTCATGCGAATGGTTCTGAATCACCGAAAAACGGGACTGTAACGACCCAAGTAGTATACTAAATTGATATTCACACATCCCTACTAATGTAATTATCGCAACATTTATGGAGTTAATCCGCAACCACTGAGACATGGTAAGTGAACGGTCCACCGAGCAGGACCCAGAGAACACGACTGACGACACTGTCGGCAGACGCAAGTACCTCGCCCTGTGCGGGTCGGTGACAGCTGCAGGCGCACTCGCAGGTGTCGCTGGAGTCGGCTCGGCAACGGAACAACCCGATGAATCAGCCCCTGACGACGACGCGCATACACTCGTCGTCGCAGGAACTGGTTCGCTCTCTTCGTTCGAGGTAACGGTGAGCGGAGAGATTTCTCCCCTCCATTCGAACGGCGCGCTCAGTACAACCGGAACAGTTGGACCCGCCGCCGAGGGAACCGTCGACGAGGACTCGCGGAGCTATCACTTCGCTGGCGACATCACCAACTTCCAGTCGACCGATGCGGTGTCGGTGTACGTCGACGGGGTCCGGATTCCCAACGACGCGTTCTGAGAACGGCCGTTCGGTAACTCGTTTTCTGGCGGGAAAAACAGTAGAAAAGAGCGGTAGCGCAGTGACTAAAAATGCGAAGTTTCCGAACAAGGAGACAGAGCAGCAGTCTACGAGCGCATATAGCCGCTTAGCCACGAGCTGGTCACGTCGTCGAACGTGACGGTCGAACCGCCGTGTTCGTCGATAAATGCGTCGGCGTCCGCGCTCGACGAGAACGGAATCAGGTCTTTCCCCATTCCGCCGAGAACCTCGCTGCCGACGACGTACGTCATTTCCCGGGCGTTACCGAAGGTGTCTGCACCGGTGTGTGTAGAAATGAACGTGTCTCCTTCCTCTTCGGTGAGTTCGTACTCGACGACCGAGTAGTCCGTCACGTAGATGGCAGTTGCCTCCCAGCCCTGCTGTTGGTGCTCGAAGTAGTACGGGAACATGCCCATACTCAGGGTGTGGAACCACGCTGGATTATCGTGACCTTCGGGGGACGAATCACGATAGAATATCTGCCCGTTTGGGCCGGCGTGAAGGCCGATGACCATCCCGCCCTGGTCGTCTTCCTTCTGGCCCGAGAGGTCAACAGGGTCGGGCTTCGTCTCGGAGGACGTACCGAGACATCCCGCGAGTGTTGCGAGTGTACCGAGAGAGAACGCTTTCGTCGCTGCACGTCGCGTGAGCAGGTCAGCCGACTGGTCGCCGGGACGGATATCGTCGGGCATCGGTCGTTCGTGTTGCACTGAGCCTCAGCGGACTTAAACAGTGAGAATGCCCGGTCGCGTAAGACACGCACACTAACAACAGTTTGAACAAAACGAGGACTTAGACGACGATACGAGCACCCTCAACGAGTGAGCGAATGTCCTCGAAGAGGCGGTCCGCGTCGGCCGCGTCGCGTGCTTCCGCGGTGATGCGAACGACCGGTTCGGTGCCGCTGGCTCGGACGAGGAACCAGCCGTCTTTGGTGTCCACGCGGATTCCGTCGGTGGTGTCGACCTCGTCGTATCTGGCGTGGATGTTACGGGCGATGCGGTCCATCGCCTGCTGTTTGTTCTCGAACGTGATGCTCGTGCGTCGAGTGGCGTACTTCGATTGCCCGAGCGAAGCGACCTGTTCGGAGAGCGGGCCGTACCGTGCAACGAGTTCTGTGAGTTTGAGCGCCGCGTAGTGAGCATCTGGAGCGAGTGTCTCGTCGGGCCAAATCCACGCTCCAGAGGGTTCGCCCCCGAAGACGTATCCCGGTTCTGCGACTGTCTCGGCGACGTGTACGTCCCCGACCGGCGTGTAGGTGACACACCCGCCAATACTCTCGATAACGTCCTGAACGAGTAGACTCGTGTCGATGGGCACGGCAATAGCGTCGCCCGCTGAGACGACATCACGCGCGAACAACGCGAGCAGCGCGTCTCCGGAAACGTACTCACCAGTCTCGTCGACAGCGACTAATCTGTCTGCGTCACCGTCGTGCGCAAGGCCGACATCCGCGTCGAGGGCAGGGACAGTTCTGCTGAGTGCCGTGAGCGTCTCGGCGTTCGGCTCGCTTTTTCGAGCGGGGAATCGACCGTCTGCTTGCCCATCGATGGTGTTGACCGTCGCTCCGAGCGCGTAGAGCGCATCGACCGAGACGCGACCGGTTCCGTTTCCGAGGTCGAACACGACGGAAACGTCGTCGAAGGAGTCGAACGACGAGACGAGATGGTCGACGTGGCGGGCCGGTGCGTCGGGCCAAGTGCGCTCCTCGCCGAGTTCGTCCCAATTAACGAGTGAAATCTCATCTCGGTTGAGCCGATGGACGATATCCCGGGTCTGTGCTCTGTCGAAGGCACGGCCACTCGGCGTCCAGAGCTTCAAACCGTTGTCCGAGGCGGGGTTGTGTGACGCGGTGATTCCGATGCCCGCGTCCGCTCCCGACCAACCGACAGCGCGGGCGATAGTCGGTGTCGAGGCGACACCGAGTCGGACGACATCCGAACCGCACTCGCGAACACCCGCGCTAACCGCGTCTGCGAGGACATCGCCACTGAGCCGAGCGTCTTGGCCGACAACGACCGTTCGGGTATCACACCCGACCGCACGGCCGATTCGGAGGGCAAGTTCGGCGGTCACGGTTCGGCCAACCGGACCTCGAATTCCACTCGTTCCGAACATACTGTGAGAGAGGTTCACAGGACGTTTTGGTATACATCGCCTACTGTCAGACGAACCCGTTCAGGCAGTGCCTACTGCGAACCCGTAGCGGCTTACTCGGAAATCGGGGAGAAACGAAAACGAGCGGGAGTTCCCACTTAAGAGACGTTAGGGCGTCAGAAAACCGTTCTCCGACGCCCATTACTGACAAATGAACGGTAAGTGGCAAGGAAAGTACTTATTGTAGACAGGAGTTCCGTGAGGTAATGTCTACAATTCAGACAAAAGACCTCGTATCGCTCTTTGGGGCAGTTATACTCGGATTCGTATTCTTCCTCCTCAGCAACTATCTGAGCCTGTTTGGCGTGGTGACTGTGGATTCTGATTTGGTTGTCATCTCGGTAGGGGTCCTCATCGGGTACGGGGCTGCTCGTTTGAGCGACGCACGATAGATAGCACACACTATCTAACAGCCGATTCGCTGAAGGTCGGGGTGAACCCAATTCCTTGGGGACGATTCCATGACATGCTCCAGAGAACGAGGGCCGCGATACCAGTACTGATCATATGGCACTCCTCGACGTGAGTAGTATCGAAGTGAGCGTCGGCTCGCTACGCAGCGGTGGAGTTACTGGAGGGTCTGGGGGTTGCCGACGGGGACCACTTCGAGGGAACCGATTGCATCGAGCGTAACTCGGTACCCGGCATAAGAAAAGGAGAGGATTGCATCGTTCGAACAACCAAACAAGGAGTCGAGCGCATCTGGGTCGATAGTGTTGGCGAGTGGTGGGAGATGTGTTGGCTGAACACCCTCAATTGCTGCAACACTTAAGACCACATTCGTACTCAGTGGTTCTCCAGTATCGCGGTCGACTCGGTATGCCCCGGTAGCCTCGTCGTACGTTACGCGTGAATTCTTCCATCGTTTCGTCTGTGCCATCATGGTGCCTGACATCCATCGTTCTGGGATGGCGGCTCTTAAATCCATGCTATTTGTGAACAGTTCTATTTCGTGAAAGTCACGAGTTCCAACTGGTTTAGATGTAGTGTGGTGAATACACAACTAATAATTATGTGGTATTTGCCGGGCGGCGGGTTTCCTTACTGAGCACGCAGCCTTCGCACGGTCTTGCGAGCTTCTTCCGTCGATATCTCGCGTTTATACAACGCAGAGCCGGGTTCCAACAGTTCACCTCCGGAGACGAGACCACCGACATCGACCGGGCCAAATCCGAGGTCGCGTATCAGGTCGGCAACGACTACCTTGGCATCCGGGTCGTCGCCTGCAAGGAAGATAGCGATTCGCTCCGACTCCGGCAGTTCGGGATGCCCGAAGTCGCGAAGTGTCTCCCAGTGTATCGTGTTGAACGCCTTGACTACCGTTGCATCCGGGAGTTGTGCTGCGACGAGTTCTGACGAGGTGTCATCGCCGAGGTCCATCACGTGGAAGTTCTCCGTGTACGGATTCATCGCGTCGACGACTACCTTCTCTGCGAAGTGATGGGCATCGGGAAGCGAGTCACGCTTTCTGAAGGGAATCGCGAGGAAAACGACATCGCCGAACTGAATCGCACGAACCGGGGGCACCGTGTGGAGTTGCGGCCCAAGTACCTCAGACAGGTCCTCCATAGACTCGGGACCACTCGCGTTCGCGACGGCGACCTCGTGGCCTGCCTCGACAAACAGTTGGGACAGCGTTCCGCCGAGTCGACCAGCACCGAGTATCCCAATATTCATGAACAAAGATGTATTTTTAGTAAGTTGAATCTTTGTGTGGATCTCGTGAGTTGCACACAGCCTCCGCACGGAGTTATTCCCGCCGACAAGTGTGCTGAATATACGTGACTGCGACGGATTTTCCCCAAGCATCATCAGCGAGTGTCAGCGATTCTATTGGCTAACCTATCACAACTCGTACTACTATCGTAATACACATCATAACCTCCAAATTACATTCACGAGGCCATTAACGTCTGATATTCAGGACAATCATAAATTAGTATACATATGAAGATACAACATTCATGGACAGGCGCAAGTTCCTCAGCAGCGTCGGAGCGGGAATCGTGCTCGTCTCCGGATGTCTCGGGGGAGACACCCCCCAATCGGACGGAGAACAGAACAGCGGTGGCGCAGACAGCACCAAAGAACCGGTGAAGGAAACCTCTGAACCGGCGACTAATACAACGTCCACGCCCGAGTCAACTCCAGAACCGACCCCCGTACCGCCGGAAGACCGAATCGACTTCGAACGCGACGACGACGACCCCGAGGTCGTTGGAACACTCCTGCTGAAAGGAGACATTCCAGGTGTCATCGTCTCGTCTGACTTTCTGTCCGCCAAGTCGTGGCAGAACTACGCGACGGTCGACGAGAAGAAAGGTACCTACAACGTTGGTCTCTCGGTCAAGACCACATCGAGTATCGGGCGGATAGAAGTCGTTGGCCAAGTGTACGATGAAGAGGGAGAACTCATCAGCGAAGATACCGACGTGACGAACAACATCGCTGCCGATGAGAAAGCACTCATCCACCTCGTGTTCGAAGATGACCTCGAAGAAATGTACTACTACGAAGTTCAACTGATACGGCCTAACTGAGGGAAATACGTTCCAACAAGTGAGAACGCATCCACAGGCGGGAGCGCTCCGGAGAGGAGACTACGCCCCGCTCGCGTACGCCTCGAACTCTTTTCCGCGAAGTGCGAAGTAGCCAACTCCGGCGATACCGACGAGCGACGCGACAGAGAATGCGACAGTCGGGTCGTTCGCATAGAGCCAGCCGCCGAGTGCCGCACTCGGGATGACCACCGTGTTTCGAATCAGGTAGTAGGCCCCAGTTACGCGGCCACCGGCATTTCGCTCGGCCGGACCGACGATGAGCGCTTTGTGGGCCGGGAGACCAGCGAAACGGAGCCCCGAGAAGGCAAAGAGCGCGACGAGTACCCACTGGTTACGTGGCGCGAAGATGAGAAGGACGGGGAAGATGGCGTAAACGGAAAAACCGAGTCCGACAACCGGTTTGAGACCGGTCCGCTCGGCGAGTTTCGAGACGGGGAGTTTCGTCAAGAGCGCAACGACCATCTCGACGCCGAGCAAGATTCCGAAGAAGGCATCCGGCCGAAGCGAGACGCCGAAACCCGTGAATCCGACTTTGAGGAAGTCGGTGACGACGATGACGAAGAAGACGTACACCATGCCGTTTGCAAACCGGATGAGTGTGTCGGCAATGAGAAGCGGCCGGAGCGTCTCGGGAAGCGACTGGAGGTCGTCGCGAAGTTGCGCGAAGCCTTCGAACGACTTTCCAATCGAATCTTCGTCGGCGTCGTAGAGGAAGTGCTGCGCAATCGTTGCGACGATACCGAAGGCCGCAGCGACGACGAGGACGTACTGGAACCCGTCAACGAAGTTCGCCGTCACTGCCAACAACGCGGCCGCGATGAGTGGCCCAAGGAGGAACCCGATTCGCCGGAATATCTCGGTGCTCGCAAAGCCCATCGCCAACCGCTCGGGCGGAACGCTCTGCTTGACGATAGCGAACGTCGCACCCAAGCCGAACGACTTCCACGCCTGCGTGAGAAAGAGGCCGACAAATATCCAAATCCACGGGTCGAGCGAGACGCCCGCAAGCGTCACCGGCGGAACCTCAGGAGCGACGAACCAGAGAAGAAACCCAGCGGAAGAGAGCGTTCCGAACAGCGTGAGTGAGAGGCGCGACCCGAGCCTATCGGAGAGTGCCCCGCCCGGGTAGGGATAGAGCGCGCCGATGAGGTTTCCCACACTGCCGTACAATCCGACGACAGTCGCGCCAGACCCGAGAACCCGGAGGTATTCGGGGATATACCGTCCGGTCATCTGAAACGACAGGCTGAACGCGAACATCGCCAAGGAGAGGACGAATACGTCGCGTTCGAGACCGATGAACTGCCGGAACGAATCGAAAGTATCGACGGCGTCCTGACGTGTTTCCATCAAGTATTCGCTCGGAGCGAGCGAACAAGAAAGTACAGGACGGGTTTGATATCCGAGGCAGGTCTGCCCGGCGTAGGGTTCTCAACATTCTACACACTGCTCCCGCTCAACAGTTTCCGTCGACCCACAAGAACCCTCTTCACCGGGGGGTCGACGGAAATTCCGCTGAGATCCCACACATCTGCTGAATCGACTTTCTTCACCCAGTTCAGCGACCGAGGTACAAGATCGAGGGTGCCATTACCGGCTGTGACTCTCCGTGACTGTCACCGGTTCGTTCGAGGACGCAGCCACTGTAACCGAGTCAAGACACATCTCGTTTCAATTGATGTCTGTTTATTTTGAGAGCGTTGTGGATATCCAATGGCAATCGCAGACGGATCTGTCCATGGATGAGGTCGATACCAAAGGCCCGGGGGGCCAAAAGATGCCATATCATGTGTTGCCAATAACTAGTAAAACCTTTCTCACGGTTACAGACGAACCCTAGTTGGGTTGAAGCGACGTGAAAGCGTATCCTGCCCAAGAACACGACGTCGTTACAGACGAACCCTTGCGGGATTAAATCCCGACTCCAAATGTGACAGGAGGAAATTCAGACCCATCGGTAAACTTTAAATTCCGTAGTCTGAATACTCTTCCAGTACATCCATCGTATAGAGGAACGTGTGACATGAAATTCGAACCCAGCCAACTGTCCGGGAATACCGAGGAGATCGTCTCGATGTTTATCGAGTACGTCACCCGGACAGATGAAGAGATAAAACACGAGGAAGAACGCGGCCAGCGGAAGACGCAGGTCAAGATATTCCTCGCAAACAACCACGGGTTCAAATTAGGGTCGCTGAATACCGAGATCGAGAGGCTAGCCGAGACAGAAGGCCTCTCAGACTACATTCAGAGATACATCACTGAGCACAACTTCCACGAAGAACGCCTCGGCGAGGACGTGTCATATGTCGAAATCGACACGCCGAAACGGGCACGCACCGACCAATTCGTCTTCATCGATGACGGAGACTACCTCCGAGTAATCACTGCCGAACGCCGGAAGTGGACGAAGAAAACGGTTGAGAAGCTGCTCCAGTACCTCCCATCTCTAGAGCGGGTGTTCCTCACACCGTCCGACTTAGAAGAGATCGTCGAGGAATTATACGGGACTTCAGTTTCCGGCTTCACTGCAAAGTACCACTCGTACAAAACGGACAAGCGCGCGAGTATTCGGTTCCACGGCGGTACTGACGAGGACCTGCAAAAAGTCGAGAACGTCTTCGATGCGAAGCCGACGAGGCTCGAATTCAAGCAACGAAACAGTCCCGATGCGGCCATCCGAAGCTCGGTTGCTCAAGAAGGTCACTTCACGTTCTCCAGTGTCCGACCCGGCTCAGAAGAGCGCGGAAGACAGACCTTAGAAGAGCTATCGAAAGGGTTTGAGTCGCACGACCAGCAGAATTACAAGATCGAACACAAACCGATTCGAGAGTCGTTCAAAGACGGCTTCACCATCGAGGGTGGAACCACACTAAGACTGATCGACGACTCAGAAGAGTACACTCTGGACCAAGACACTGCGGACTTCCTTGAAGAACGCGTCTTAGACCACAAACGGAGGTACGAGTATTCAGTCTGGGAGCACGGGAACTACCTCGTCTTCGACAAGGACACTAGTGAACCGTTTGAGATCACGGTCGAGGCTGAAGATATCCATCTCCACGCGAAGGAGGCGACAACGTCCACTTCGTTCCGTGACTTCTGTAGCTTAGTCTTCGAGGAGTTCGATTCGACGTACACGCTCGAAAAGAACTCCCGGAAGTTGAAGGTGTAGAATGACAGAACAGTGGGTCAAACAACAACGCGAAGTCGACTCATATAATCTCTTTTTCAGCTCATTCGACGGCCTGTCCGGCTCTGATGCGCTGTTTGACCTCGGATACCGTCTGGTTGGGAGTTTCGTCACAATCACCGATAGCCGCCAGCAACTGGAGGTCGGCCCCGACTTCGTGCTGTTCAACGGTGAGACGGCTCTGCTTGTGGAAATCAAGTCGGGTGGGAATATCAACGGTCGAGATATTCGCCAGATGGAGCGGTGTAACGAACTGAGCTATGAGAACGTGGTTGAATTTCTTCGTGACGCTGAGTTCAGTGGCCAAGGGGTAGACCCGAATGACCTGAGCAACGTTGAGCCGATCATTGTCTACTACACCGACTTCATCGATGGTTGTCGAACGTCTTCAGGGTGTACGGAAGCACTCGATGAGCTGAGTCAGCACTGTACTGTTCTCTCACAAGACAAAGGCGAGGCCCTCAAGCATGAGGAAGGGGAGCTCGAAGATGATGGTCTTGAAGCAATGCTTCGGACAGGTATTCAGCTTCCGAGGCTAGTCGACAAGAAGGTCTACTTGACGGAGAATGCAAACCGGGAGATTCTTGCCTACTCGATTGCCCATGACTTTGTCCTGAATAACCTTGGTAAGGATGACCGGCTCAAAGTCACACCTTCGGACGTGATTGAACGATATCGCCATAGAGAGGTTCCACTAGAGAAAGCCACAGACGCATTGCGGTTCTTGGAAAAGATTGGAGGGTGTTCTCAGAACGCTGATGGGGAGTTCGTCTTTGATCGGCACCGAATCGGGAAGCTGCTCCAGGTCCAATCCAAGCTTGAGCAAACTCGCGTGAAAGACTCTCTCCAAAACGAGGAGAACGGTCAATCGAGTCTCAGGGACTTCTCACCTCCCGCTGAGACAAACGGCGGTGCCGACGAATAGTACCATTTTGAACCCTACTGGGTACCGGCTTCTCACCAGTTGAATATGTGACACAGTGCAGAGTGGATGACGCCCCTCTGACGGCCGAATCCTTGAGTTGTTTCGGGAGTATGGAAATATTACACCTCGTGCTGTCGAAGACGACAGCGAGCCCTCCTGGATAACGTTCGTTAGTCTGCAAGTTCGAACCATCATCTGGGTGATACTTGTTTGGGTTGTAAACAGTTCCTTCACAGTGGGGGTACTCCCTTCGATTCGTTGTACCAAGACACCGTCCACAATCTAGGCATTTCCAATGAGTATCACGGCCCATGAGTCGGACAGAGCCAAGACAATAGGGACGGTTCTGCTCTTCCGAGAACTGCTCAGAAACGGATAATTCACCTACGAGACTGCGTCTCTGTAGATTCCGATGAATTTGTCGTCTTCTTCCGGTTAGGTATCCCTTCTTGTATAATGCTGAGGACACCGATGGACAGACCGAAGTACATTGCAAAAACGCCAAGACCGGCAAACTCCCCGGAACTATTGGTTGTAAGAAACCCACCAAAAACTACTAACAGAAGCCCCAGTTGATACGCTTGACTAGCCATACGACCCTTACGTTACTTCCTCCCATAAGTGCTAATATAATACCATTATGAGTGAAGTCCAAGACACACCCTCGTAGTTCCCCGTTCGATCTTGACCAACTTTCAAGAATAGCCTATTTTCGTAACCCTCCACACCTCAAGGCCACCAGACCGACCTGTTTTCACCCGAGATCGACCCGACCCAACTAGCTACGGTTCCGGGAAACAGAGCTACCTACCAATACCGGAACCATGCAGGCACGTCCCTATCCATCGAAGTCAGGAAAGTGACTGTGGCTCTCCCGCGACGAGCAGGACAAACGTCTCTCGCTCGTCAAGGACGAGTACCCGCGTCGACGCATCGCCCTTGACCTCGCACTCCATGGTCACCACAGCGGCAAAGTGCGGAACGTCGAACCGCAGCACTTCGAACGTCTCGATGATGACGAGAAGTGGCGGGTCACCATCCCGGACGGAAAGACAGGAACGCGAGATACGCCAGTCCCACTACGTCTCCGCAAACGCCGTAAAGAAGTTTCAGGAATGCTGACCGACCAATCGAGATTCAATCAGTCGTTCGTCGGCGGGTCGACCCACACGACGAGTCCGTCGTCGCTTCGGACGATACCGCGCGTTCGCTCGTCGCCGAACGGCGCGTCATCGACGGTTTCGGGAGCGATATCGGTCACCCGGTCCACTTCGTCGACCAACCAGCCATAGACGGTCGCATCTTCGTCGGCGGCGTCGAAAACGATAACCCGAGATGCGTCGGGATTCGACCCGACACCGAGCAGACAGGCGGTGTCGACGAGCGTCGTCGTCACGCCGCGGTAGTCCATCGCACCGACGACGTGGGACGGAACGTCCGGAAGCGACCGAACCGTTTGCCGGTCGATAATCTCCGTCACTGCATCGAGAACGACGCAGTATCGCTCGTCACCCAGTTGGAATTCGAGAACTTGCGTTGGCTCTGCGGCGGCCGCCTGCGTGTCGGCGTTGTCACCGAGCGACATCTACATCCCCCGGGTGCTGGCGTTGGCGTTGCCCTTCTCGTCGTCAATGCGGTCCAGCAGGAGCGTGACGTCCGATATCTTGGCCGTCTGCTTTTCGGCCGCGGCCGCGACCTGGTCGATTTCGCTGGCGACTTCCTCTGCTCCACGGGCCGTCTCGTCGACGAGACTTGCGACTTCTTCCGTACTGGCTGCTTGCTGGTCGGTCGCGCGGGCGACCTCTTCTGCACCGGCGGCCGCCTCACCGACGGCGGAGTCGATGCTCCGGAGCGCAGAGACGGCAGCGGAGACTTCGGAGATACCGTCGTTGACCTCCTCGTTGGCCGCTTCGATGTTCTCGACGGTCGTCTCGGTGGACTGCTGAATATCGACGACGACGTCCTCGATTTCGGAGACGCTCTCGCGCGACTGCTCTGCGAGACTCTTTACTTCGTCGGCGACGACGGCGAATCCCGCTCCGGCCTCGCCCGCTCTGGCCGCCTCGATGGAGGCGTTGAGTGCGAGGAGATTCGTCTGGTCGGCGATTTCGTTTATCACCTCGATGACGTTGTCGATTTGGTCGACCTTCTGGCGGAGTTCAACGATTTCGTCGTAAACGTCGGTCGTCACGTCGTCGACGGTTTCCATCGCATCCGCCGCGTTGTCGGCCGACCCGCGACCCTTGGCCGCGAGTTCTCGGGCCTGGTCGCTCATCGCTTTCGTCTGGTCGGCACTCGACGCGATTTGTTCGACGCTAGCGCTCAGATTCGAGACTTCGCCAGCGACCTCGTGCATGTTTGTCGATTGGACCTCCGCGAGGTCGCTAATCTCCTGTGAGCTATACACCATGCTTTCGGACGCTTCCGCGAGTTCGGTAATCGCCGAGTCGATTTCCTCGGTCACGTCGTCGACGCCGTCTGCACCCACCGCGCCGCCGCCAGCGTTGGGTCCCCGGTTTGATGGCATAGGTGTTCAAGAACTAGTGAAGGCTTAAGCATTTATTTTCAATATCAAATTTGATAATACTATGCGAGAGAGATGGGCCAGAACAGCCGGTGTTACGGGGAAATCAAAACGACCCGACAAATTATTTCGAATAGTACGTGGAAAACGAAGTCCGAGATATTACCGAATGCGAAGTCCGAGTTGAATGACGACGAACCCGGCAATCGCCACGAGGACGATAGACCCGCCCGCAGCGAGTCCGTACAGGTACGCGAGCGTGACGCCAGCGACACCGGCGATTTCGCCCGCGAGGACGCCGTACAACAGCGAGTGCTTGTAGCTCCGTCCCAGTCGAGAAGCAGTCACGACAGGGATGACGAGCAGCGCCGCGACGAGAATGACGCCCATGATTCGCATCGCACTGACGACGACGAATGCGGTGAGAACCGACAGAAGGGTGTTCACCGCGCCGACGTGGACCCGCGATGCGCGGGCGGCCGTCTCGTCAAACGTCACGTACAGAAGCGGCCGGTAGGCGACCGAGACAGCGACGACGACGACGAGGCCCATCGAGACGAGCAGCCCAACGTCGGCCCGCGAGACGGTCGCGAGCGAGCCAAAGAGGTACTGGTTGATGCCGACCGAGATGCCGCCGTCGGTGAGTGAGATGAGGACGCTTCCGAGTCCGAAACCGCCGGTCAGAACCATCGCGAGTGCGGCGTCGCTCCGTGCACCCGTGTACTCCACGAGCACCTGTACGAGCAGCGCTGCGAGGATAGCGACGACGAGCGCACCCACGAGCGGCGGAACCGCGAGCGCCAACGTCGCATCGAGGAAGAGCGCGGCTGCGACACCCGTAAAGGCGGTGTGGGCGAGCGTGTCGCCGACCATCGAGAGGTCCCGGTAGACGAGAAACGACCCCACGAGCGGCCCGACGATGCCGATACAGAGCACCGACAGGTAGGCTCGCTGCATGTACGGGTACGAGAGGAACTGCAAGCCGGTGACCCCGGCGAGCCACGAGAAGACGCCGCCAACGACGACTTGCAGGAACCAATCGAAAAGACCCAAGAGCGCATTGCTGACGAAAAGCGGCGCAAAGGGGTCGCTCACTGGAAGGGTAGAGAGGGCGGAGACCGATGTGAACACAGCAAAGCCAGTCATGGCTGGACCTCCGAATCAGCGGCTGGCTCGTCAGTTCTGGAAGGGCCACCAGTGCCGTGTGTGTGACCGGTGTCGGCGTTCAAGGGGCAGTGGTCGTGGTCCAACACGCGCTGGTTCGCGCCGTAGGCCGCGGCGAGGGCGTCGCTCTCGGCGAAGTCGTCAGGGGAACCGTGGAAGTAGAGTCGCTTGTTCAGACACGCGATTCGGGACGCGCGGGCGGTGACGACGCTGATATCGTGTTCGACGAGGACGATAGTCATTCCCTGTTCGTTCAGGTCGCGGAGGAGGTCGTAGAATGACTCGCGCGACTCCGCGTCGAGGGCGACCGTCGGTTCGTCGAGGGCGAGCAGGTCCGTCTCGGCGGCGAGTGCGCGGGCGACGAACACGCGCTGTCGTTGCCCGCCGGAGAGAGAGCCAACGCGACGGTCGGCGAGGTCCACGATATCGACGCGGTCGAGTGCCGTCTCGACCGCCTCGTGGTCCGCATCCGAAAATCGGCCGAACAGATTTCGCGGATAGCGGCCCATCCGAACCACTTCCCGAACCGTGATGGGCATGTCCCGGGCCGTCTTCGTCACGTCCTGTGCCACGTAGGCGATACGCTCTCCGTCGGCGAACTGGTGGGCTGGTTCGCCGAACAACCGAACCTCACCGCGGTCGGGGCGCTGGAGACCGAGCAGCAGCGTCAACAGCGTACTCTTCCCGGACCCGTTCGGGCCGACGAGTCCGAGGAACTCGCCTTGTTCGACATCGAGCGAGATACCGTCGATAACGGGAACGTCGCCGTACGAGAAGGCGACATCATCGAGTGAGATAACGGTCATCGCGCGTCGAGGGCGGTCCGCAGCGTCGGAAGGTTTACCTCGCGCATGATGTCGATGTAACCCCAGTTGTTCTCTTCCCACTCCTGTGTCATCCCCGGAATCGGGGTGAGCGGGAGTACGTCTTCGGCGTTCGTCTCGGCGACGAGTTGTTGTGCCGCACGGTCCGACTCTAACGGGTCGACGAGGACGTGCTTGATGCCGTGTTCTTCGATGGCGTGCTGTGCGCGTTCGATATCCCGCGGCGACGGCTCTTCGTCGGGCGACAGGCCCGTGAGCGCGACGATTTCGAGGTCGTAACGGTCCGCAAGATAGCCGAACGCGTTGTGGCCGGCGACGAGAAGCACGTCGCGCTCGCGAGTTTCCAGACCGTGCTCGAAGGCCGTATCGAGGTCCGACAGCGACTGGCGGTACGACTCGGTGTTCGCGGCGTAGGCGTCGGCGTTCGCGTCGTCGACCGACTGGAAGGCGTCTCGGACAGTCGCCGCCGCAGTTGCGACCCGACCGGGGTCCATCCAGAAGTGCGGGTCGACCGGGCCGTGATTGTGTTCGTGGTCGTGATCGGTGGATTCGTCGTTCCCAGTTGAGTCGTCGTGGTCCTCGTGCTCCTCGTGTTCGGTTTCGTCGTGGTGCCCGGTTTCGTCGTGGTGCCCGGTTTCGTCGTGGTGCTCGGTTTCGTCGTGGTGCTCAGTCTCGTTGTGGTGCTCAGTCTCGTTGTGGTGCTCAGTCTCGTTGGTGTGCGTTTCGGGGTCGTCGTGATGGTCTTCCGCATCTGCTCCGTCGTGGCTGTCGTGGACGTGTCCGTCGCCGTCGACTTCGTGGAGGTCCACGTCGGCGGAGATATCGACGGTTGCGATGGTCGAACCGTCGGCATCGAGAGACGTGAGGATATCGTCGGCCCACGGTTGGAAGCCCGTCAGTCCGTGGACGAACAGGTCGGATTCGAGGACCCGCCCTTGAACGTCCGGGCCGGGTTCCCACCCGTGGCCGTGCTGTCCGATTGGAACAAGCGTCTCGGCGCGTGCAACGTCGCCCGCGACATGCCGCGCAACGTCGCCGAAGATGAAGAACGACGCCGTCGCCACCGTCTCCGAAGTGGACTGTGCAGGCGCTCCGGAACCGAGACAGCCAGCGAGACCAGCGGCGGCGGTTCCAGAGAGAGATGCGAGGAACGCACGTCGAGTCTGTGTTCGCATGTGTTAATAGAAATCTTGTTCTAGATAATAAGTGCTATTATTTGAGGACTATTTTTTATTATTCAAGACGAATACCAACGAGTCCGAGAAGAGAGCTCCGTCTCGAGAGGAGAAGTCGTAGACAGCACGCCATTGAAACGTGAGAATTCACTGGCGAGTGAGACGGAGCAAGCGTATAGCTTCGAAAGAAGGTGGGTGAGACGGAGCCAAGGATATAACTTCGAAAGAAGATTCGCGATTAACTCTCGCTCAGTTCACCCGAGACCGGACGGAGCCGACCAACTCCCCGAGTGCCCGCCGTTTGATGAGCGCGAATCCGGCGAAGATGGAAACAAATCCGACTGCCGTGAGCGGGTCGATGAGTTTGTCGAGAAACATCCAACTCAGGAGTGTCGCAGAGACGGGTTCGAGGTAGCCGATGAGGTTGATCTGCGTGGGGCCGAACCGAGAGAGGAGTTCGAAGTAGATGAGGAACGCCGCCGCGCCGCTGATGACCGCGAGATAGACGAGCGACCCGACGGCGGTTCCGGTCCACTCGATAGCCGCGAGCGACTCGTTCGTCACAACACCGGTGAGATGGAGCAACGCGGCTCCCAAGAGCATCGCCCACGCCTGAAGCGTCCGGGCGGGAATGTTCGACGAGAACGGCCGAGTCAAGACGGCACCGAGGGCGAAACATGCGGACGCGACGAACACGATGCCGACACCGACCACGTCGCTGGAAAAGAGCGCGTTCGGGTCCGGTTGGGCGACGAAGCCGACCCCGACGAATCCGAGAACGAACCCGACGATTCCGAGCCCCGAGATGCGGTCACCGAAGAGTCCCGTCGCGAACAACGCGGTGAGAACCGGGCCGAGACTGATGACGATAGCCGCGACGGCACCCGGGACGTGCTCCTGTCCGAGATAGAGAAAGGCGTGGTGGCCGCCGATCAGGAGCGCGCCAGCGATACCCACGAGCGTCCAGTCGGTTCGCGTGTGTGGACGCCAGTAATCGGTCGAGACCGCGGCGTATCCGAGGACGATGAGACCGGCGAGGTAGTACCGAAGCGCGGCGAAGTGAAGCGGTGGGAAATACTCCAGCCCGATTTCGATGGCGACGAACGAACTCCCCCAAAGCGTCCCGAGGAGGAGAAATAGACAAGCAGCGACCCTGCCGTTCATCGACACCGCCTCTGAGATTCGAGGGTATCGGACTCGCTCGCCGCCTTCGATTCACCGCGTTCCGGTCTCGTTGTAGTTTCGTCCAGCACGTGAGCGTATCATTACCACACAATCGATAATAGTCGTTTTGTTCGGAGTAATCTGACTAATCGGATGTGTCACATGGACCGGTATTTGCATCGGCCGCAGATCCACATCGACTCACGGGTTTACATCGACCCACGAAGGACTTTAGCCGCGGTCAACACCGGGTCCCAGACGGGGCTGAACGGCGGAGCATACCCGAGGTCCAGTCGTTCGACTTCTTCGACAGTCAATTCGGCAGCGAGTGCTGTGGCGACGGTGTCGATTCTGACGGCGGCGCGGTCGGTACCGACGATACTCCCGCCGAGCAACCGACCCGTATCCCGGTCAGCGACGAGCGTCACGGTCGTCTCCGCGGCACCGGGATAGTAGCCGGAGCGCGAGCCTGCAGTGATAGTCTCCGAGACGGGGTCGAAGCCAGCGTCACGAGCCTCTTCGAGGTCGATAAGCCCGGCTCGGCCACATTCGAGGTCAAACGCCTTCACGACTGACGTTTCGGCGACTGTTCCGACCGGTTCGGGTACTCCGGCGACGGTCTGTCCGATAGCTCGACCGGCGCGGTTGGCTGGGAGTCCGAGCGTGTTCCACGTTGGTTCACCGGTGACGGTGTGTGTGATTTCGGCGCAGTCGCCCGCCGCGTAGACGTGTTCGGCGCTCGTCCGGCCGTACTCGTCGATTTTGATTGCCCCGGTCTCGCCGAGTTCGACCTGGTCGGAAACGAGTTCGACGTTCGGGCGGAGGCCGATACCGACCATTGCGCCGTCGACGGCCAGTTCTCGCTCGGGGCAGACGACAGCCTCAATGCGGCCCGTGCCGTCGCTTCGGAGTCGCTCGACTGGTTCGCCGAGATGAAGCGAGACGCCCTGTTCTCGGAGGTGTGCTTCGACCTCCTCGCCGACCGCCTCGCCGAAGGACTTGAGCACGTGGCCAGAACGCTGAAACAGGTGCACGTCGAGGTCGTACGCCGAGAGAGCTTCCGCCATCTCGACGCCGACGAAGCCACCGCCGACGATGGCGACCGACTCCGGCGGGGCCATCTCGGCGAAGTGGGTGGCGCGTTCCGCATCGACTAAACCGCCGCCGCCGAGGGCGTCGAGCGATGCTTCTTCCGGGTCGGTGAGGAACGACCGAATCGCCGCCGCGTCGTCGAGACCGTGCAGTTTGAACGCGCCGTCGAGTTCGAACCCTTCGATAGGCTCTGTGGTCGCTCTCGCGCCCGTCGACACGAGAAGGTCGCTGTACGGCTGTTCGAACCGCCCGTCCGGCCCCTCGACCGTGACGACCTGCCTGTCGGTGTCGACCGCGACGACCTCGTGTTCGCGCCGGAGGTCGATACCCCGTTCTTCGGCCTGTTCGGGCGACAGCGAAAGCAGGTCGGTGAGCTGTTCGACCTCTCCTTTCACGAAGTAGGGCGTTCCACAGTGAGCGTAGGAGACCCACCGACCCTTCTCGAAGACGATAACCTCGCGGTCCGGAGCAATTCGCAAGAATTTGCTCGCGGCGGAGAGACCTGCGGCGTCACCGCCGACGACGACGAATGGCTCGGCAGACATTATTGATAGATGATACGGTCGCCGATACGTAATTTCCCCGGTGGGGTGAGCGGCACGCACAGGCGTGAGACCGCCGAGTCGGCGGAGATGTATGTCGTCGCACCGAAGGCGCAACCTCGCCAGCGGTCGAACCGCGGGACCTTTCCCCGGCGACCGCCACAGTTCGACTGATAAATGCGCGAGGACGAGTTGGCGACGCGTGTGGTTGAACACTTCCGGGCGGCCTTCGACGACGTGGAGATTCATCTCGAAGAGCCGTACGACCACTACGGGAACCGCGGCGTCGCCGACGTGTACATCCGGGTCCGGACCCCCGAACCGGTCGACTATCTCATCGAACTCAAAGCCGATGCCGCCATTCGCCACGCCACGGGCGCGAACGAGATTCTCCGGCAGTATCGTCGCATGGAGCGCTACTTCTACAAGGACAACGAACACCATATTCGACCGAAACTCGCCCGCGACGGTCCCGGCGTCCACGCGCTGCTCCTGTTCGCACCCACCGAACGCTGTGTTCGACACGTCCGGGAACACAGCGCGCTCTACGAGTCCGTCGACCCCGAAACCGTCGTCGAGGATGTCGCCGCCTCCCGGAAAGTTGCCTTCTTGACGAACCTCGACCGGGCAGCGGAAGGAGAACTCAGCTTCCTTTCTGTGAACAGCGGGCTTCCGGTCGATTCGGACGCGTTTGCGGAAACCGTTCCCGCCGGTTCGCGCCTCGCCGAAGCGCTCGACGAAACACGCGACGGGGCGACCGACTAGCGGACACGCTCATACACCCCCCGTTCGTAAGGGCACCCATGGGAAGGATACGGAAGTCGGTTCGAATCCCGTTGGGCGACCTCCGCCAGCAGGTCGCAGACTCTATCGGTGTCGCAGCGTCGTTGGTCGATATTCACGGGATTCAACTCGAAGACGGGGCGCTCGAAGTCGAGGCGAGTTACCCCGACGGCGAGGACGTGCCGGCCGTCGAACTGTTCGTCACCGACCCCCAAGGAAACACGGAATCGTACGTCACGGAGCTAGACGGGGCGAAGAACCTGCTTATCGCCGGGGAAGACGTACTGGTCGAACTCGTGGACTACGACGCCGAACGCGGAGAAGTGTTTGTCTCGGTGAAACACCGACAGAATGGAGAGATGGTGACCGTTCTCGGATGCGGCGAGCAATGGGTAATCCCAGTCGAACACGACGGCGAAGAACGGTCGGTCCACTGCCGGATTCAGAGTGCCATCGAGTTGAAAAGCGACGCCTGAGAGTCGGTGTTCGCCGCTGGTTAGTCACGACTCAACCGGGATTCAGCTACCTGTCTATCCTTCGTACGCCACGTACGAGACGCAATACCCGTCGGGTGCGACTTTGCCTTCGACAATCGCGCACGCGCCGAGGCCGTCGTCGTTCTTGTCCTCGATGTAGAACCGGCAGTTTGAGCACTGTTGCCCGTCTTTGGGCTGGTCCTGATACGAGACAGCCTCCTGCGAGGAGAGGCTATCGGGGTTTCGTTGGGTCCCGTCGAGAGAGGTCGCAGTCGCGTACGCTGCCGGGACGCCACCGGTCGAGCTTGCCGACGTGGTCGTCGTGGGGGCTTCTGTCTCCGTTTCACCGCCATCGCCGGAACAACCGGCGAGACCGGCCATTGCTGCGGTTCCAGTGAGCCACATGAACCGTCGTCGTGTGCGCTGGTCGTCTGCCATGTTCCGGCCTCAGGAGGGAATGGATAAATTGAACATGATGTTTCTCAGAAGACAGGAATCGAGCAGTGATTGATAGTTGTGTGGGACTATATGGAGGGTCATTAACTGATAAACGTCTGGAAGACAGTTCTGGAAACCGAAATCAGAAAATCGAGTTCTGCGAGGCTACGTTCTGTGAATCGGGGTTGTTCTGAGGCTGATTTCAGAAGCTACTCGTCCGGCCGAATCCGGGCGAGTCGCATCGCGTTGCCTGTCACGCCGAGAGTCATCCCGGCGTCACCCGCGAGAACAGCGAGTGCGACGGTGACGTACCCAAGGGGCACACCAATGGCGAGGACGGCCTTAATCGCGAGCGACGCCCAGATGTTCTGTCGGATGACGTTATTCGCCTGATGGGATAGCTCGTAGAGGTACGGGAGCTTCGAGAGGTCGTCGGCCATGAGCGCGATATCGGCTGTCTCAAGCGCGGTGTCGGTTCCGGCGGCACCCATAGCCACACCGACGGTTGCGGTGGCGAGCGCCGGTGCGTCGTTGATGCCGTCGCCGACCATCGCGACCGACTCGTACTCGTCGAGAAGTCCCTCGACGGCGGTGACTTTGTCCTCCGGAAGCAGGCCAGCGCGGAAGTCGTCGACACCGACCTGTTCAGCGATGGCGCGGGCGGTTCCTTCGTTGTCGCCAGTGAGCATGACCACCGAAAGGCCAAACTCACGGAGTTGTTCCACGGTCGCTCGGGCGTCCGGACGAACCTCGTCGGCGACGGCGACGATACCTTCAATTTCGTCTTCCGTCCCGACGATAACCACCGTCTTCCCCTCGGCTTGAAGACGGGGAATTGTGTCCTCAACGAGATTGAGACAGCCCTGCTTGTCACAGAGTGCACGGACCTCCTCGGAGAGTGAGTCGGATGCATCGGTGACGTGGACGTGGCCGAGGTCGAATCCGAGTTCCTCGAAGAATCCGGGTTTACCAGCGAAGTGCGGGATGCCATCGAGGTCGGCGCGGACGCCTTTGCCGGTGATACTCTCGAACTCGTCAATTTCCCGACCGGCGACGCCGTTCCCCTCGGCGTGGGAGACGATGGCCTCGCCGATGGGGTGTTCGCTCCGCGATTCGAGACCGCGGGCGCACCGGAGCACGTCGTCTTCCGAGTACCCGTTGACCGGGACAATGTCGGTGACGGTGAGTTCACCCTTGGTCAGCGTGCCCGTCTTGTCGACGGCGATAGCTTCGACCGACCCCATCGCTTCGAGATGCGTGCCGCCCTTGATGAGCACGCCGTTGCGGGCCGCCGAGGTGATACCGGAGACGACGGAGACGGGCGTCGAGATGACGAACGCACACGGACACGCGAGGACGAGCATCGTGATACCATATACGAACCACGTCACCCAGTTCAATTCGAACGCGAGCGGCGGAATCGCGGCGACACCGATTGCGACGACGACCATGACCGGCGTGTAGTACGACGAGAATCGCTCGACGAACTGCTCGCGTTCGGTCTTGTTCGCCTGCGCGTCCTCGACCATCGAGACGATGCGCGAGAGCGTGTCGTC